>CAZRGJ010000001.1:0-39503 GCA_964599445.1 uncultured Planctomycetaceae bacterium
GTGCCGTCCATTTCGAAAACGGTTTCGAGATGATGCCGTTTTTCATGAACGGGGCTGTGGAAATATGAAACCGCTGAAACTTCGGAAAGATCACAGAAGTGTGCAGAGCTGAGATCTTTTAACACGAAATTCACGAAAAGACGCAGATTTCACAAAGTGATTGTGGGAAGGTGTTAAAGGCTTGGCTGGTTGCGGTGTATCGATCCGAGGCTGATTTTGCCACTGAAAACACGGAAGATCCGTAGATGCGTACTGAAAAGAATGAGGGAAATTCCTGATACGGATCTCTCGAAAAGTATGAAAATGCACAAAATAGATTCTTGAAAATCAGAAGATGTTTGTGAAATTTATTTTTACTTGCTTTTCGTGTTAAAATCCGTGTTTTCTGTTTTTCTGTGGTGGAACTGATACTCAGTTGCCGGATGAACTATTTAAAATGTTTGTGAAATCTGTTTTTGTGTTATGAGCAGTGCTTCTCTGTGGGGGGGGGAGTGTCTTCGGTGGCGGAATTGGTGCGCAGCTGCCGGATGAGCCGGTTTTTTGGAGAAATTTTGGATTTTCGGGAGACCTCCCACTGGTTTAATTTCATTTTCGTAGTAAAATAAGAGTGCGTTGGGGTCTATTCGATTTGGGGGTTTTTCGTATTTGGGATTTTCAGAACATGGGAGAGCAGAAAATGACGGACTTTTCGAATCAGAACACACACAAAGGATTGATCTCGGACTACGATCTTTACCTGCTGGGACAGGGAAAGCACTGGAAGACCTACGAGAAGCTCGGAGCGCATCCCTGTACCATCGATGGAGAAGCCGGCGTTAATTTCGCGGTCTGGGCACCGAATGCGGATGAGGTCAGCGTCATTGGCGATTTCAACGGCTGGGATCCGCGAGCGAATTTCATGTGGAAGCATCAGGAAAACGGCGTCTGGGAGACGTTCATTCCCGGTGCAAAGGCCGGCATGTTCTACAAATTCTACCTTCGGAACGGCGAGCGGGCTTTCGAAAAATGCGATCCCTACGCGTTCGGCTGCGAGTGCCCTCCTCAAAATGCGTGCCGGATCATCGATCTGGAACAGTACACGTGGAAGGACGCCGACTGGGTGGAAGATCGTGCTGCGTTTGACTGGCAGAGTCGGCCCATTTCGATCTATGAAGTCCATCCCGGAAGCTGGCAGACCCCGAATTCCGGAACCTCGCAGTGGCTGAACTATCGCGAACTTGCCGACCGGCTCGTGCCTTACGTGAAGAAGATGAATTTCACGCACATTGAGCTTCTTCCAGTCTGCGAGCATCCTTTCACCGGAAGCTGGGGCTACCAGGTCACGGGATACTATGCGCCGACCGCCCGGTATGGTTCGCCGGATGACTTCAAGTATTTCGTGGATCTCTGCCATCAGAACGGCATCGGCGTCATTCTGGACTGGGTGCCTGCGCATTTCCCGAAGGACGCTTTTGGGCTGGGCCGTTTCGATGGAACGCCGCTTTATGAGCACGCGGATCCGCGTCAGGGCGAACATGCCGACTGGGGAACGTACATTTTCAACTACGGACGGAATGAAGTCCGGAATTTCCTCATCGCCAACGCGATGTTCTGGGTCGATCAGTACCATGTGGACGGTCTGCGTGTGGACGCAGTCGCGTCGATGCTTTACCTCGACTACAGCCGGAAGGAAGGCGAGTGGGTCCCGAATCAGTACGGCGGACGCGAAAATATCGAGGCGATCGACTTCCTGCGTGAAATGAACCGCGAAGTTCAGATGCACTTTCCCGGAACGCTCACCATCGCGGAAGAATCGACGGCGTGGCCGGGCGTGACGCTTCCGGGGTATGCGGGAGGTCTGGGATTCTGCATGAAATGGAACATGGGGTGGATGCACGATACGCTTGCGTACATGAAAAACGACCCGATTTTCCGAAAATACCATCACGATCAGCTCACGTTCAGCATCCTGTACTCATTCCACGAGAATTTCCTCCTTCCGTTCTCTCACGATGAGGTGGTCCACTGCAAGGGATCGCTCATCGGCAAAATGTCGGGCGACACGTGGCAGAAGTGCGCGAATCTGCGTCTTCTGTATGCCTACCAGTGGACGCATCCCGGCAAGAAGCTCCTTTTCATGGGCGGCGAGTTCGGACAGTGGAACGAGTGGCGCGATAATGGGCAGCTGGACTGGAATCTGCTGGAATTCGAGCAGCATCAGGGGATCCAGCGCTGCGTTTCCGATCTGGGGCATCTCTACGAAACGGAACCGGCACTTTACGAGCAGGATTTCCGGCAGGATGGCTTCCAGTGGATCGACTGTTCCAATCGGGACTGCAGTACGCTGTCGTTCATGCGGAAGGCGAAAGATCCCCAGGATTACCTCATCGTGATCTGCAATTTCACGCCGAACGTGCGGCACGATTTCTGGGTGGGGGTTCCGGAGATCACGGAATTTCAGGAGATCTTCAACAGTGACTCACGCTACTACGGCGGGAGCAACGTGCACAATGAGCGCATTTTTTCCGAACCGCGGCCGTGCCAGGGATTTACAGATTCCATCCGCGTGACGCTTCCGCCGCTGGGAGTTCTCGTCCTCAAACCAATTCGGGATCCCCGAAAAGTGAAGAGTTCGGACGGAAATTCCGAAAAGAAAAACGGAAACACGAAATAAAATTTTAGAGATTTGGCAGTAGTCGAGCACCTTCCAACGGGGGGTGCCCGCGGACTTTTTTTGATTCATCGTTCCGGAGACCGATGGGACGATGGCCCTTTTGTATGATCAATATTTTAAGACAGGAAATCCTTACGGAGTCGCCTACTATCGTCGTGAAGGTCGGAACGCGCATCCTGACCGACGAAAAAGGCCATTTGAGTGAATCGCAGATCGAATCATTTGCCAATCAGCTCGCCGAAGCCAGACAGAAGGGCTTTCGGATGGTGCTGGTCAGTTCCGGGGCCGTCGGGTCCGGGATCGGGCGTCTTGGGCTTCCGGGAAGACCGACCGACCTGGCGCAGCTTCAGGCTGTGGCTGCGGTGGGACAGAGCGCGCTGATCGAGGCGTACAATCACCATCTGGAAAAACTGGGACTTCACGCCGCTCAGATCCTCCTGACTGCCGATGATCTGGAACACCGTGCCAAATACCTGAATGTGCGCAACACGCTGAATGCGCTGCTTGAGTACGGCGCGATCCCGATCATCAACGAAAACGATACGCTCAGCGTCGCGGAACTCAAAACGACTTTCGGCGACAATGACCGGCTGGCGGCGCTCGTGGCGGATCTGATCCACGCTCCGCTGCTGATTCTGCTTTCCGATATTGACGGCCTCTACAATGGGGATCCGCGGAATCCGGAATCGAAACTGATCGAAACGGTCCACCGGATCGATTCTTCCATCCAGTCGCTGGCGTTTGACCGTCTGACCGGGCTGAGCAAGGGAGGAATGGCGAGTAAACTTCGGATCGCGCATCAGATCACCCACGCGGGCGGAAGCGTCATCATCGCGAACGGACGGGAACCGAGGATCCTGCAGAAGATCCTGAACTGCGAAGATTTCGGGACTCTTTTCCTGCCGCAGGGAACGCGAATGGCCGCGCGAAAACAGTGGATCGGCTACGCGATCATGCCGAGAGGGCGTGTGGTGGTCGATGACGGCTGCGCAAAAGCTCTGGTGGAAAACGGAAAGAGTCTTCTTCCGGTCGGCATTCGTGCCGTTGAGGGCGAATTTGAACATGGCGACGTTCTGGCCGTCTGCACAGAAGACGGACTTGAGATCGCCCGCGGATTCACGAACTACTCCTCCTCCGATCTGGAACGGATCAAAGGTCGGCATTCCGACGAGATCGAAGCGGAATTCCCGGACATTCTCCATTACGAGGAGGTGATGCACCGCGACAATCTGACCCTCACGACGATGGTGTAGACCGTGATGGTGTAGACCGTTTTTCGGAAGGAAAAGCGCAAAGATCCCGCAGGTCATGAAAAGCGAATGGCCTGCGGGATCTTTTTGTGAAATTTGAGGGTGGAGAAACTCAGATCTCTGATTCCACTTTCTTCATGTAGTCGATGCTCTTCTTCGTGAGAGCTTCCGCGCCCGGGGTGTAGTCGAAGACCTCGACGCTGACCCAGCCGTCAAACTGCGTTTCCTTCAGAGCCTTGAACAGCGGGTGGAAATCCAGCTCGCCGAAACCGGGACCCTGGAGATTCGGGTCGTTGGCGTGGAAATGGCGCGTCCACGGGCGGAACTGACGGATGACGTCTTCCATCGGACGGCGAGTTCCGTCGGCATTCAGTTCCGCGCCCCACATCGCTTTGCAGTCCAGCATCATCTGGAGCCAGGGCGACTTGACCATCTGGACGAGAGCGAGCGTTTCCATCGCGCTGGCGAGGAAGTTCGTCTCGGCCGGAGCAAGCGGTTCCATGGCGATGGTGACTTTATTTTTCTCAAGGACCGAGACCAGCTCGCAGAGTGCGTCGGCCGCGAATTCGTACGCCTGATCGCGCGTGACGCCGACTTCGACATTCCGCTGCTTCGGAGACCCCCAGATCATGATATTTCCGCCGAGGTCCGCGCAAAGCTCGATGAGTGCTTTGCCGTACTCGACCGTCTTTTTCCGAATGTCGGCATCCGGATGCGTGAGGTGGAACCCCTGCGTCTTGGCCAGCAGCCAGTGAAGACCGACGATCTGGATGCCGGAATTTTTCGCGATATTCCGGATCTTCGTGCGCGTCGCGTCGGTGATCTCCAGCACATTGGCCGGGTTATCGGTCGGCGTGATGGTGAACGGAGCGAGCTCCATCCCTTCGTAACCGCACTCGGCAACAAAATCAAACTGCTTCTCCAGGCTCCAGCCCTCAAAAAGCTCGTTGCACATTGCGTATTTAAATGCCATGTTTTTCTCCTTTCAGGTATGGGGGGAATATGAATATATCCTTTATCTTTTAAGTTAAAATTCAGGACATCGGTTTACGAACTATTTTAAATTTCAGTTCAGAGTAATCAATATCATAATAGGAAAGCAACTCTTTTAATATTCGGATTTTCCCCATCGTACTTGAGTGGTGACACAAGTATATTCCGGGACCAATTTTTTCCCATTTAGATTTATCTTTGCATTGATTATGTAAATATTTCACTTTTTTATCTGCAGTCAATTGACGTAATATCTCCGGGGCTGTGTTGAAAAGAGTTTCCACAACTTTTACCAACATATTTTTCCAGTAATCAATATCGTACCACTCTTCTTGGAAATAAAATGCTTTAATATTGCAGTTTGTGAAAAAGCTTTCATCTTCGTTATTAAGGGCACACCGTATTATCTCATCCTCTGCCTGTTGATGAATCGGTCTGTCGAAGGGCATGTTAAGAGCGTTATCATTCTCTTCTGATATAACTTCAATAATTTGGATTCCGCAAATAGTATCGTAAAGAACATTTAGCTCTTTTAAATCCATTTTATTAATTGACTTTTGAAAAAATTCAAAATTTTCTTTTAAATTTTGAGAAATTTTCATGTCATCAAATGGACGATTGTTTAAAATTGCCTCAAGTGTAGGTTGTTCATCCGGGGTTAAAATCAGTTTTAACTTTTTTGGGGCTGTTTGGGTAAAAATATAAGAATTCCTCAATGTTTCAGCACAATCCAATTCCAAATGAATGGATCGTTTTTCCATCTCGCGTGCTAATGCTTCAAAAAGCAATATGAAGGTCGTAATACGCCCTAGGCCATCTAGGAGCACGAAATTCAGAATGCCATTTTCGCTGTATTTTTCATAGTTAATATTGCCTATGAAAAGTGTGCAGGATAGGCAGGCGGCATGCATAATGTTCTCCAATAATACCTGACATTGAATTTTGTCCCAGGTATATTCAAATGGTCCCATGGTTGTAAATTGTGTTTTGGGACCACTCAATAAATCAATTAGCAGCATGTCTTTCGCTCTCATTGTTTTCTCCTTTGTATTAGTGTGAGGAAATTTTGTTCTTGCCAAATGCCTCCAAAAATTTTAGGAGGTGGAAAATCGTGTGTTAGGTGATGATATTTTGTGTTGCTGGATATTCAGCACTCCCCCCTCTCCAAAAGTTTTTTGAAGATGGGGTTTGGGGAAGAAACGATTTTTCAAAAATGTTTCTTCCCCAAATGTGTTTTACAGGGGGATTCGGGGTGGGGTATGGGAAGGTCAGTGCTGGGTGAGTTCGTGGACGATCTTGACGAGTTCGACGGCGTTTTCGACGGGGGTCTGCTGGTGGACGCCGTGGCCGAGGTTGAAGATGTGGCCGGGGCGGTTCCCGAGCTGATCGAGGAGGCGGCGGACGCGGGTGCGGATCTCGGACGGGGAGGCAAGGAGAATGGCGGGGTCAAGGTTTCCCTGGAATGCGCGGTCCGGACCGATCATGCGCCAGGCGTCGAGCGGTTCGATACGCCAATCCGCGCCGATGCAGTCTCCGCCGGCGGCCGTCACTGCGGGAAGGAGCATCGGGTTGCCTGTCGTGAAGTGGATGACCGGCGTTTCAGGCGAGTGGGCTTTTACGCGGGAGATCATCGAGGCGGAGTACGGCTGAACATACTGGACGTAATCGCTCGGAGAAAGGCATCCGACCCAGCTGTCGAAGAGCTGCACGATATCCGCGCCCGCATCGATCTGGGCGTTCAGGTAGGCGGCGACCGCGTCGGAAAGGCGCGTCATGATCTGGTCCCACGCCTGCGGCTGCGTGTACATCATCTTCTTCACGAAGAGGTAATTTCGGCTTGCTTTTCCCTCGATCGCGTAACTCGCCAGCGTGAACGGCGCACCGGCAAAACCGATCAGCGGGAGGTTTTCATCCAGACCGGCACGTGTTTTGCGCACGGTCTCGTAGACGTACCCGAGGGCCTGCACATCTTCCAGAGGACGGAGATTTTCGATGAGCGTTTCGTCGTGGACCGCGTTGTGGATGACGGGACCTTCGCCTTTCTGGAATTCAAGATCCAGCCCCATTTCCTGCAGGATGGGGAGAAGGTCGGAGAAGATGATCGCCGCGTCCACACCGAGTTTTTCCACGGCCGTGAGCATGACTTCCGCGCAGAGTTCCGGATCGCGGCAGAGTCTGAGAAACGTCGTCTGTTCGCGAACGGCACGATATTCCTGCATGTAGCGTCCGGCCTGACGCATCATCCAGATCGGCGTGCAGTCCACAGGCTCACGGCGCAGGGCTTTCATCATTCGGCTTTCATGGCACGGTTTCACGGCAGGTCCTCCAGTTCGGAAAAGTTTCAAAAGGTTTCAGGAAAATAAAGATTGGGGATAAAAAAAGGAAAGACTGGGAAATCGTGTTTTCCATTTCCCGGCCGAAATCAGGTCTAAGCGTCTTCTTCCGCGTCCTGTGCGTCAAAATACGCATTCATCAGCTCGACCGTCTTCCCGATGATCGTGGCAGTCAGACGGATGCAGCGTTCCTGACGCAGCTGCTTGTGTTCCAGCGAATCATCCACCGCGAGCCACGTGCCTTTACTGTCCGCGCACATGAGCGACGGCGCGATGGTCTTGACGAAGTTCGGCTTTTTGTCCACGGCAGGAACGAACGTCGGGAGGGCTTCGGCAAGGTAAAAGTCGGTCAGTTTCTTCATCTCGGCGCAAAGTTCCGCATAATCCGGGATGAAAAGGCCCATGAACAGACCCGCGCCGTTGAGCGTCCCGCAAAGAAGCTCCTGCGCTCCGAACCCGGTCTTTCCGCTGCGCAGCGCAAGATACGGGAAATTGGCGACCGCTTCCGCCATGTCGGGATTCGCTTCCGCGTAGGCTTTCAGACCGCCTTTGACGGCTCCGTACATGCAGCCCCACGGTTCGTAGGAGTCGTACGCATGCTGCGCGGCAGCGGCGGGATCCATCTTCACGTACTTCCACGGTTCCTCACGGACCGGACGCGGACGGCGTTTGCGCTTCGGTTTGTCCTGCGCGTCGGCTTCCTGCGCGGCAAATCCGGCAATCGCGAGACTCAAACCGCCGGCGATGGCTGTTCTGCGGGTCAGTTTCATGTCGGTCGTCGTTTCTTTTTTCATAGTATTCTCCTTTTAAAACAAGTTGGGGGACTTTTTGTTTTTTTTTATTTCTGAACCACTCCGAGCCGCTGGAGCTTTTCCCGGCATTCATCCCGTTCCCGGCATCGGGTGAGTCCGGACCACACGGGATCCTGGCACTGAAGGAACGTCTCTTCACTCGCGGGGACCTGCCCCGTCTGCGCGATGCGCTGAATGACTCCCTGATCCAGTGCCGAAAGCGTCATGGAATTGAAATGGTAGTCCAGAAACGCCTCCCACGTGAGCGGGAACATCGGGCGGATGATCTCTTCGCCAATGATCGCGGCGTATTCGCGGATCTCAAGCTGCGCGTGCCCCTCCATCCGAAGGGACAGAAAATGAAGCAGATTGTGCATGTCGCACTTCCAGTACGCCTCGGTATATGTGGAGAGCGGCAGGTCCTTCCGCGCCTGCTCGCGGGCCACGCCGAGTTCCAGACGGCGTTCGTAGCAGTTTCGCGCACTCTGCTGGAATTCCGCTTCCAGCCGGGTCAGTTCCGCGCCCTGCTTGGGAGTCAGGAGACCTTCGCTCCCCTGCCGGTTCGAGGTCGCCTGAATACGCCACGCATCCGGTTCCGTCGCGTACATCGAGTCGATCGCGATGGAGTAGCGCGTCGAGTATTCATTCACCGACGCCGTCCTGTGCCGGATCCACTGCCGCCAGGTGTCCATCGGAACGCGGACCATGAGTTTGACCTCCGCCATTTCAAACGGCGTGGTGTGGCGGTGTCGGAGGAGATAGCGGATGAGCGTTTTGTCGTCAGAGACGGGACGGGTCCCTTCTCCGTAACTGGTCCGCGCTGCCTGAACGATCGCGGCATCATCGCCCATCGCGTCTACGAGACAGACGAAACCGTCATTCAAAACAGGGAACTTCTTCCAGCGCAGCGATTCCAGTACTTCTTTATTCGAGGTCATGATTCGGGGATTTCGGGATTTAAGGTCAATGAAAACAGTGCTCCCGAGATCTTCATATTTCGGGAATCAGACGTTCATTTTACCATAGATCATGCTGTTTGTCAATATGTTGGCCCTTGCTCGAAGATCGGAAAACGGGAAGATTCCGGATCCCGGCCGGATTTTTGGAAAAAAACGCACTCCGGCCGCCGTGATCCATGACCGAAGTGAGTTTTGGAAGCGTTCGAGGCGGCTGGGAAAAACCAACTGTCTGTCCCCGCAGTCTGTTCCCGCAGTCTGTTCCCGCAGTCTGTTCCCGCTGTTCGCTGGAACTATTCTTCCCGGTTCCTTTCCGCTTCTTTTCTTTCTTCCGTTTTGATGTACCTGCGCAGGTCTGCCGCAAGGAACCGGTACGCACAGAGCAGCGAAATGAGGAACCAGAGGCAGGATCCGGTCGCGACAGCCGCCAGGGACCAGAAAGCCGCAGCAGACTCATGGAGCGTCCCAAAGCAGAAGTTGATGAGGAAAGGGAGGCCGAAATACGATAAAATGACGGCCCCGACGGCGCAGATGGAACTTTTCAGTGCCGAAGAACTTCGCGATCCCGAGATGAGATCCGTCAGACGGAAAGCGTAGACAAAAAAGAGGATCCCAGCAATGCCCTGCACAACACATCCAAAAATTTCCACGCCCCGCAGAATATCGATCAGAATGTCGTCATCCAGTGCTCTTCTCGGATGCATTGCCGCAAAACTCAGAACGGCAGCGGCGGCACACGTTTCCAGCAGGATCCCGACGGTCCAGCTGAGGAACATCCAGATGCCGGTTTCGTGTCCTTCCATTTTTGAGGGAGAACGCGAGATCTGCCAGGTCCCCCAGGTCTTCAGGAATGCCGTCAGGAGCGTGAATCCCAAAAACAGAACGACCCAAAAAAGCTCAAAATCCGGTACGCCATGGATCAGTTCCTCGACACTTTTACCGTACCGCAGTTTTGCGAAATGGAGCAAATACTCAATCGGAAACGAGAGGAGCCAGACCCAGAACAGAAAGGAAAATCCGGACGCGACGGTCTTTAGCCGGTCCAGATTCGGATCGGAAAATGCTCTGCGTTCATTCTGCAGCAGATCAAAATGTCCGTACCAGGCATCATGGCGATTCATAAAAAACGTCCTTTTTCTGAATGGAAAATAGGAAAGCAGCAAAATCGTAAAGGAACGAAACGGAAAAACGGGATGAAACTCCGCCGCGTGAGGAAATTCACCGCGTGAGGAAATTCCCCACATCATCAGCGGAACCGGGAAATTCCGCCTGAAGATAGTATTCGGAAGTCCCCGTCACGGTCTGGGTCTCCGGATGGAAACGCTCGATGAGGTACTGCGATTTCCGAGCGGCGAGACTCTGCACGAAACGCTCGCGCATTTCCCTCTCCAGTTCCGCAAGGTAAAGTTCCCGCCGATGCTTTTCTTCTTTCGGGACGGCCGGTCCCATTTTTTCGGCCGGAGTTCCGGGACGCGCGGAGAACGGGAAAATGTGGATCTTCGAGAAACCGATGTGCCGGACGACCTCGCACGTTTCGAGAAATTCCTTCTCGGTCTCTCCCGGGAAACCCACGATGATGTCGGTCGTGAGCGCAGGCTGATCGAGGATCTTTTTGGCGGATTCGCACCGTTCAACGTACTGCTCGACCGTTCCCGGCCGATTCATCCTGCGGTGTACTGTCGGGGAGCCGCTCTGCATGGAAAGGTGAAGGTGCGGGCAGATCCGTTTCCGGTGGGCCGCCATGATCTGAAGGAGATCGTCTCCCGCTTCGTGCGCTTCCAGGCTGGAGAGACGCAGACGAAAATCGTGAAGTCCCGGTCCTTCCGCGTCCATTTCGGCCAGCCGACCCATCAGTTGCGTCAGATTCGTTTCCCGCGGACGCTTTCGGTCTTCCTCAAGCCACCGGCTCTGCGTTCTGCTTCGGGGATTCAGGCCATAGTATCCGAGATGGATCCCGGTGAGGATGATCTCGCGGTATCCGCGGCGCAGGAGAGAGTGAACTTCCGAAACGACTTCATCCTCCGGGATGCTCGACAGCTCGTTTCGCAGATGCGGGATGAGACAGTACGTGCAGAACTGCCGGCATCCGTCCTGGATCTTGACGTACGCGCGGTGCCGTTCGCCGAACTGACGAAGTCCCTCTCCAAGCGACTGAATGCAGAGTTCTTCCGGGATCCCCATCGTTTCGAGGACCGCCGCGACGCGGTTTCCGCCGTGTGCTTTGCCCGTGACGGCATGAGTCACCCCCGGGATCTCAAGGTACTGCTGAACGTCCTTTTCCGCCGAACATCCGAAGACGAGAACATTCCGCGGCGCACTGCGTTTGACCGCCTGACGGATCAGTTTGCGGGATTTTGCTTCCGATTCCTGCGTCACGGCACATGAATTCACCAAAAGCCAGTCGAGGATGGCCGTCTCGCTGTTTTCTTCGATCGTTCCGCTTTTTTCCAGGCAGACGAAACCCGCACGGGAGAGCGTCTGCCGGATCTGTTCGCTTTCGTATTGATTGACCTTGCACCCAAGTGTGAAGATCTGAAAAGTCGGATTCATGAAAAGGACTCCTTTTCTTAATTTCCCGCCTCCGCTCCGGATTTTTGGATCGAACCGGACTGTGTGAGCGCCTCCAGGATCTTTCGCCGTACATTGGCGAGTTTTTCCGGATCGCGCGTAAAATCGGTCGGCGTCGTGAAGACCTCACCGCAGAGTTTCCGGGCAGTTTCCGGATCTTTTTCCCGAAGGAGCCAGAGAAGCTCGTAGTCTTCGTACGCGTCGCGGAGATTCGCCATTCTGAGACTGCCGAGGGCCGTCCCGTCCACATTCGGATAGAGAAGACGTCCGTCGCCGTAGATCCACGTTCCGCCGAAGCACCCGTCGACCGGCCAGTCGAAGAAGAGCGTTTCGTTCGGGTCCATCGGTCGGTTCTGCGGGTGGCTCCAGATGTTCATTCCCCAGTAGAGCAGACCGTCGTATTTCTGCTCGAATGCCTGCCAGCCGAGGATCCGGCTTTCGATCAGCGGGAAGCGGAACATGATGTTCGCGTACGGTTCATTCGGTCCGCAGCAAATGTAGGACCAGACTTTCTGTCCGTTTCGGCGGCACTCTTCCGCATCGTCCGGATCGTAGACCGACGTGAGCGGGCAGGTCCAGTCCACGTTCAGTTTTTTCAGCAGTTCGGTATCCGCACCGATGTACGCGGTCGTGAAGGTGGAGATCTCCGGAAAATTTTCCTTCACCATGCCGAAGAAATCCGTCATGATCGGATGGTATTCTTCACCGCGTTCGTCGAAAGTGTAGATGTACGCGCGGTCCGTGAGTTCCAGCCGGCGCAGTTCCTGCACGTAGGGACGGAGCCGGTTCAGGAATTTCTCGCGCATCTCCGGCGTGTAGAAAGAGGGATCCGAATTGCAGACCCACGTTCTGTCTCCGCGCTCCGACACCATGTTCAGGATGTTGAACGGGCCGAGGCCGCGCTCTTTCCATTCCTGGAGAAGCTCAAGCGACGGCATTTCCGTGCGGGAAATGTCTCCTTCCGGAGCCAGACGGTGCCGGATCATGAAGTCGCCATACGCCCGGCGGATCTTCTGCAGATCGCACTCTTTGCCGTAAACTTTCTGCAGGAAACCGTCCATCAGCGCAAACGCACTGCCGAGATGGTTTTCGATCGGGAGCACGACGGGCCAGACGGTGACTTCCAGAGGGATCTCGACGGCGTTCATGCCTTCTGCAAGAGGTCTCCACGTCATGGTCCCGCGATACGTACCGGCCGGGGTGTCCTGCCGGGTGCTGACCGTCACCCAGAAAGAGACTCTCTGATTTTCCGGGACGAAACCGGTCTTTCGCGCAAGAAGCGGATCCGGGAACCAGAGCGGGAGACCATTTTTCTCTGCGGAGTGCTCCGAGATCTTCGGCGTTTTGATGTACCCGACCTGCTGCCATTCGCACGAATCTGCCGGAAGTTTCACGCAGGGGTCTTCCGCACAGACCAAATCGCTGAACGTGATCTCGACCGCCGGGATCTCTTTCCCGGAAATGGCGGTGAGCTGAAAACTTTCCGATTCGCCGCACGCTAAATCGAGTTTCGCCTGAAGGGAATCGGGACCGGGCAGTTTCTGCCCGTACTCGGGAAGATCCTCCAGATAGACGCGGCGCATGGAATTTTCGATCTGAAGAAGCGGACCGCCGGTCCCATCCGCGGTCTGTCTGCCGGTCGTGCTGCACTGGAAGAGCTTTTCCAGCGCGAGTTTTCCGTCATGCCAGACGCGCAGCCGGAACGTTTTGAGGCCGCCGGTTTCTGTCGGACGTCCCGATGCCCGAAAGTGCGGAGTGCCGTCCGTGTCGCAGACCGTCGGAACGGGGAGCGCCTTTTGCGGATCGCCGTCGACCAGCTCTTCAAATTCGCAGCGAAAATCATCTTTCAGGAAACGCGAACGCCAGAGAAAACGCCCGGACGCCAGAATGCTTCCGTCTCCGGAAAGTCCTCCGACCAGCCGGATCGTTTCCAGTTCCATCGTGTGTTTTTTCAGGAAAAGATCGTCGAATTCCACGTCTCCGGAGAAATCGCGGAACAGAACGAAAAATTCGATTTTTTTGATCGGTTTTTCCGGCCAGATGACGTTTTGATTTTTTTGCCAAGTCTCGCCGGAAAGAGCAAATCGGACTTTCTGTCCCCACAGCGGCGAATCGTCTTCATAGAAAATGTCCAGGTAAATGTCGAAATCCTGCCGTTTGGTGCCGTGGACCGGTTCTGCCGTTCCGTGAACGAGGGCGCTGCCGCCGAAAACGAGAGGTTCCGTGCACGGCGTGTCGAAGTGAATGTACTGCACCATGCCGCGGGTCCCCTCTTTTCCCTGACTCCGGATCCTCAGCGTCCGATTTCCGTCAGCGCGGGAGACGACGCGGACTTCACCGGTTTCCTGATCTCCGAGAATACGCCAGGGGGAAACCTCTTCACCCAGCGTATCCAGCGTACCGTCGCGCAAAAGATCTTCGGCCTGAACCGCCGATGGAAGCAAAAACGGAAACAGGACGGCAAAGAGTCCTGAAAGGAGAGACGGAAAATAAAATGCGGAACGGATCTTTTGGCTCATGGCATTACTCCCGGGGATTTTGGAAAACTAATGGCTGGAAATTCGATTTCTCTTTTAAATATAGCAGAATCCCGTGAAAAAACAAGGAGAGGAAAACAAGAAAATGAAAATTCTTTGGGCGTGAGAGTGGGTAAAATGGAAAGGCTTTGAGAGTTTTGCGGGTTTGCTTGACTGGAGGTTCTGTTTTTTTGCAAAAATTTCAAATTTCCCATTGACAAAAAGAAGAAATGGTATATGCTGTAGACTGTTGATATTTCGTTATGTTGTGGCATTTGGGAACAAGTAAGAGGTTTTCCATGAAACGAATTTCCTGCAGGATCCTGAAACAGCTGATCGCGTCCGCTTTTGCAGCCGGATGTCTCAGCCCCGCTCTGCTTTTTGCCGACACGCTGACCTGGGACGGTTCGGATTCCACGTGGGATTCTGCTGCGCACTGGCTCGTGAACGGGGCGGTGTCTTCCCGTGCTCCGGCTTCCGGCGATACGGTGAATCTCGGTTCCGGGACCGTTACTTCCGGTTCAGTGAACATCAGCGGGATGACGATCAGCCACACCGGCGGGACGCGCGTCATTACCGGCACGGACTACACGCTGAGCGGCGGAATGGTCGTGCATCACACCGGCGGTGCGCTTACGTATTCCAACACATCCTCTGGAAATCGCTGGCTGAACGTCGGCGAAACTCCCGGCGGTGTCGCGTACTATCATCTTGACGGCGGGATCTTCACCAACGTGAAGCAGCTTTACGTCGGACGCCGCGGCGAAGGACACATGACCATCGCGAACTCCGACGTCGCGGTGGACCACATGGTCATCGGATACGAAGTGCGCAAGTCGGGAAACTCTGACATTACGCTCAACAGCGGCTCGCTGACGACGAACGCTTATTCCTACGTCGGCGGCGAATCGGGGGCCTCTTCCTCGTATCTCGGAACTTCCACGCTGAACATCAACGGCGGAACGTTCACGAATAACGACGAACTGTCCGTCGGCAACTTTGCGTTCGGTTCGAGCGTTACCGGAGTCGAGCAGCGTTCCGTCGTGAATCAGACCGGCGGCGCCTGGGTCGCCAACGGGGTACTCTACCTTGGAAAAGGAAACAGCAGTACCGGAACTGGAAACAAGAATATCGCGGACGTGAATCTGTCCGGCGGGACCGCGAATTTCAAAAATGTCGTCTATTTCGGAAATGCAGTCGGTGCACAGGGCACCATGACGGTCTCCGGCACCGCGAATGTCGTGTTTGACGAAGTCATCAACCTCGGAAACATGGATCAGGCAAACGGAACGCTGAACCTCACCGGCGGAACTTCCACGTTCAATAATCTCGTCAACGTGGGAACTGCCGCAGGCGGAAACGGCACGCTGACGCTCTCCGGAGGGACGAACACGTTCAACAGCGAGATCTTCGTCGGTTGGACGGCCGGAGCGGTCGGCACGATGAACATCAACGGCGGGACGAACGCCTTCAACAATAAGATCCACATCGGCGGCTGGAAAGGCGACAATACCGCCGGGACAGGCTATCTCAACATCTCGGCGGACACGACATTCACGAAAGAAGTGGCCATCGGGACCGGCGGGACCGGCGTCATGAACGTGACGGGCGGAAACGTTGATTTCAATCTCAGCGGGCAGTGTCTCTATGTTGGGACGCGGGTGCATGGAACGCTGAATATCAGCGGTGATGCGAACATCCGATTCAATTCCGGAAATGACGTTCACGTCGGCGAAAATAACGGGACCGGCATCGTGAACCAGACCGGAGGTGCGTTCACCAGCACCCGATGGATCAACCTCGGCGAACGCGGAACGGGTACATGGAACATCTCGGCCGGACAGCTCAATGCGCAAGGTTACTTTGGTGTCGGACGCCGCGGAAAAGGTGTCCTGAATATTTCTGGTACTGGCGACGTCAACGCAGGCAGAGTCTTCGTCGGCACCTTCCCGGAACTCGCTGGCGGTTCGGAACTGAACATCTCCGGCGGAACGCTGGACGGAACGAATCTTTACGTCGGCGGAAACCCGGACTATGATAATGGAACGAGCGGTCAGACTACGAAATCCAGCTCCATGACCGTCACCGGCGGTACGGTGAACTTTACCGAGGAATCTGGAGTCGGGCATTCCGGCAAGACTGGACAAGGCGGCATCGGGATCATGAACATTGCGGGCGGAACGACGACGTTCGCAAAGAATTTCTTCCTCGGTGAAGGGGACCGCGGTAACGGAACACTGAACGTCTCTGCCGGAGAAATGCTCGTCCAGGGCGAAACCATTATGGGGCGGCACGGAAAAGCGGTGATCAACGTGACCGGCGGAACGCTCACCCTCGATAAAACTTCGTATCTTGGGCTGGGGGATGCTCAAGCTGCCGCTGAAATGTACATTACCGGCGGTACGGTCAACGGTCCGGTAAATGATTTCCGCATCGGTGCCGAAAATTCCCAGGCCAAACTCGTCGTAGACGGCGGTACGCTCAACAACCGGTACAATCTGGTCATCGACGCCAACTCGACGGTCCGCGAAGACGGAATGCCCGGTTCGATCGTGGAACTCCACTCCGGAACGCTCAAAACTTCCTGGTTCTCGCTCGGACAGAACGCTCACGGGAACGCGCCGCGCAATGTGTTCATCATGACGGGCGGTCGGCTGGAAGTCGCCAACGATCTGCGTCTCGGTTTTGGGTACTATTCCGACATCAACATCTCCGGCGGTGAGATCCTCGTGAACGGAACTGCCCGCCTGGCTCACGATAGGTCAGGAAACGCGGCTGCGGCCGGCGCGACGCTGAACATCACCGGTTCCGATACCGTGTGGAACGTGAACGATCTTGAATGGGAAAGCACCGGAAAAGTAAACTTCACTTCCGAACGCCTCGAAATGAACGCCGACGGCTCGGCCTCCTCGCCGGTCTCGAACATTAAGGCGCGCGGAAACGTAACGGTAGATAGCCAGATTTATGTCGATACGACCGATTTCTACTACGACGGCGCGGCATTCATGAGTGCACTGCCGACGGCGGACCTCTTCACGGCAGCAGGCACGCTGAACTGGAACCCCGCTTCCCTCACGTCCGACGGCGTTTGGAATGTCGAACAGAACGGAAACACGATCCGGCTCGTTCTGGATGAAAGCCAGCTCGGGACGACGGCAATGTTTTCGGAAGGCCTGATCGGAGCCGGCAGCCTTGGCGAATCGGGCTGGCTTCAGCTCTCGGGAACTCCGGAAGAGGATGTGGACCTGACCATGATGCTTTCGGGGGAAGGAGACGTCGACGAACTCGTGCTCTGGCTCACGGAACAAATGGCGGAGGCGAACCGCGGGATCGGAGTCACGGCTGGGGATGCTTCCGTGACCTTCACCGATATTCCGCTGAACACCGACGGGATCGCGTACATGAACTACGACCTCGCGGCGTTCAACCTTGCGGCCGGATCCACATTTGCGTTTGCCAACGGCGTTCCGGAACCGGGAACCTGGCTCCTGCTCGTGACGGGAATGGGACTGCTTCTCTGGAGAAGGAAGCGTTTCTGAGGTACATTCGGTCCTTTTTGGGGAAAAGGGATCTTCGTTTTTCATTTTAAGGGAAATTTTATGAAAAAGAAAGCGTTTACTCTGGTTGAGCTGCTGGTCGTCATCGCGATCATCGGTATGCTCGTAGGTCTGCTTCTTCCGGCGGTCCAGCAGGCACGTGAAGCCGCCCGTCAGATGCAGTGCAGCAACAATCTGAAGCAGATCGGTCTGGCGTCGCTGAACTACGAGTCTGCGAACAAGTGCCTTCCCTCTGCCGGCTGGATGGGAGGCTGGGCAGGTGACGCGGACCGCGGGTTTGGAAAACATCAGCCCGGCGGATGGACGTTTTCGCTCCTGCCGTTCCTGGAACAGAACGCGCTTTTCCAGTCCACCTCGAACAATAATCGGTCGACTCCCGCAAAAGCGGAGATCACTCGGGCAAATCAGACTCCCCTTACCGTCTTCCATTGCCCGTCCCGCAGAACGGCAAAACTCTATGAGGCCACCAATTCGCCGACGAAAAACTGCAACAGCGCCTCGGAATTGGCAAAAGGAGATTACGCCTCCAACTATGGCGAGACCGATGCCGTCAATACGTCGGGATGTCCTGGATCTTATGCGGATGCGGACAGCGATAAAGGCTTCGTGACGCAGAACTACAATGGGGTCATTCTTTCTACTTCGGAGATTACGCTCGGAGAGATCCGCGACGGAACCTCCAACACGTACCTGGTCGGAGAAAAATTCCGAAGACCGGAGGTTTACGAAACATCCTGCTGCTGTGATGACAGCGGGGTATTCTGCGGTGCCGACCCGGACAACAGCCGCGGGACGAAACTTGCGCCCTCTCAGGACCGCAATGGATATAATGCCCGTCAGCAGTTCGGAAGTCCCCATGCAGGAGCGCTTGGCTTCGTTCTCTGTGATGGTTCCGTACACCGCATTTCCTACAGCATCGACCTGGAATCACATCAGCATCTCGGAAACCGTTCGGACGGCGAGATCGTTTCGTTCCAGTAGTGCTGCTTAAATTTTGGAAACCTCCCCGCATCTGGGGAGGTTTTTTCTCATTGGGAGTTTTCAGACGCTCCGATCCACGTTCCCCCCTTTTATTCAGGATCATACCATGAACATCCAAAACACACGCCGTCATTTTTTGAAATCGTCTGCCGCAGTTCTTTCGCTGGCTCCCGCACTGAGTGTTCCGGCATTCCTTCCTTCCGCACGCGGAGAAAACGCTCCCTCCAACCGCATTCGCATAGGGTGCGTCGGCGTAGGAGGCATGGGCTGCTGGGATGCCCACGGACACGCTCAGTATGGTGAGCTGGCGGCCATGTGTGATGTCGATCAAAGGCATCTGAACAGAGCGGCTGAAAGATTCAAGGTCTCGCCGGAAAACCGGTACGCAGACTACCGCAGGATCCTGGACCGGAACGACATCGATGTAGTGGCCTGTGCGACACCGGATCACTGGCACATAAAGATCGCGGTGGAAGCTTTGATGGCGGGAAAGCACGTTTTCTGCCAGAAACCGCTCACGCTCACCGTTGAGGAAGGTGCCGTCATTCGCCGTGCGTACGAGAAATACCAGAAAGTCTTTCAGGTCGGCACTCAGCAGCGTTCATTCATCGACCTCTTTGTCCGGGCGGTGAATTTTTGCCGAAAGGGACTTTTGGGAGACATTCGGAAAGTCATCGTTGGACTGCCTGATGAGCCAAAACCGAACAAACACTACGAACCGTTTTCTCCGGCTCCGGTCCCGGCGGAACTTGACTGGAATCAATGGCTCGGGCAGGCTCCGTGGACGGAGTACATTCCGGAACGCTGCCACCGAATGTACCGCTACTGGTTCGAGTATGCGAGCGGCATCATTGCCGACTGGGGCGCGCACCACATCGACATTGCGCTCTGGGCACTGGACATGGACAGGAAAGGCGTGGGGCCGATCTCCATCGACGGACGTGATTCCCGTGCCCTCTGCGGATATGATGAAAAAGGAATGCCGGACACGGACCGGATGTACAATACGCCGAACGAGTTCGATTTTATCTGCCGCTTTGAAAACGGCATCGAAATGCACGTCACGACCCGTGCGGACAATGGGATCCTTTTTGAAGGAACGAAAGGCCGGATCTTCGTGGACCGCGGCCGGATCACGGGAAAACCGGTCGAAGAGAAGTGGGACGACGGGCAGTTTACCGATGAGGATAAGACCGCGCTTTACGGCGTTGCCCCGATGAACGACCACAAAGCCTACCTTTACCGCAGTATTCGCGAGGGTGTGCCGTGCATTTCCGACCCGGTCAGCCACGTGCAGGCGATGAACATTGCGCATCTTTGCGGGATCGCCGCGCGTCTGAAGCGGGAGATCCGCTGGGACCCGGTCAACGAATGCGTCGTGGGGGACCCGCTCGCGCAGTCTTTCATTTCCCGCGAACAGCGCAAGGGGTTTGAGATCCCGCAGGTTTGATTTTCCAGTCGTCCGCAGCTCTCTGTCTTTGCCTTCCGGAAACTTCATTCGGAAGGCATCGCCAATTTAAAGCAGCTTCAATCCTGCGGCACCGCAGAGGATGAGAAAGATGCAGAGGAGTTTGGCGGCAGAAACCGGCGCACCGAAAAAGCAGATCTCCAGCATGGCCGTCCCAACGATCCCGAGTCCTGTCCAGATCGCGTAAGCGGCGGCGACGGGGATCTTCCGGATCGCCAGAGAGAGAAAAAAGACGCCCAGACACATGATGAAAAGCGACGCGGCCGTGTGACCGAGCCGGCTGAAACCGTCTGAAAGTTTCATTTCCAGCACAAATCCGATCTCTGCGCACGCCGCCAAAAGAAGAAAGCTCCAGCTCACAAAACGCTCCTTTTCGCACTGGATTTTTCGGGGCCGTCCCCGGATGCACACTCCATTCAGGGCCGTCCCTGAACTCGAAACGCTCCAGATACGCAAAAGAACGCATCTTTGGAGCTCTCATTTTAGCTTTTTTCTGTTTTTTGTCAAGCGAATCTGCTGAAATTGAAGAAATTTTCCGGGCCAAGCAGCAGCTTGTCGTCAACCGCCGTCAAGTGCTCCGCAAAAAAAGAGCCTCTTCGGAAGATCAACGCTCCAAAGAGGCTCTTTCAATATCCCGCAGGCCATGGGCGGTCTCGCAGTTCAGAAACATCCGCAGATCCATGGATCTGGAAGCTGCGGAACATTTCCGTGTCTATTTTTCGTCATTCTTTTTCTGACGAATGACCTGAATGCCGATTCCCGCTTTCTGGTAGTCCGCATCGCAGGCAAAGAATTCAAAATGTTCCGCATTCGGAGCGGTTTTTCCGGCAATTTCCCAGAAATGGAAACTCTTTTCCCGAATCGGTTTTTCTGCATCCGCGTCCATTTCAGGAGTCCAGATCCAGAATCGCTCACCGTTCGCGGAACAGGCAAAGAACTGAATGCCGTCTTCGGCTTTAATGGTCAGTATCCCGGTCTGGTGGTTCATCTCGACGCGCACTTTTTCTCGATCCCGCTCTGCCGGCGCACTGTCCTGAAAGTAGGGATTCCAATTCAGCTGCGGTGCGTTTTTCGGTCCCCACAGTGCGATCTCATCGTCGCGGAACACGTACCATTCCGGATTGTACGCGTGCGGTGCTTCCCGTATCAGAAACGCACGATTGAACCGGTCATGTCCGCGCGTCATGATGTCGTGCATATCATTGGAGTGCGGCAGGTCAAACGTATGGCCGATCTCATGAAGAGCCGCTCCCATCGTCGTGGATGCCGCACCCCAGAAGCAGCTTCTTCCAACGGAATCATCCTGAAAATGCGCACGGTCGATCCGCGTCGAGTCCTGAAATGCGGCCGTGACGTCATTGAGAGAATCCGGCCACGTGAAGATGTTCGCGCTTCCGAACATCGCCTGCCCCGAGCTGCCGCCCAGTGCCGTGTGTCCGGGAACGAGACTTTTTCCGGGAACGAAACGGGAGTACGCCGGGATCACGAGATTGCGTGCCTGCGCCATGGGGTACGTTTCGCGGATTTCTTCGTAGACCGTAAGGTACCATTGATTGTCGCCGTGCTCTTCCTGGATCCGATAGTATTCTTCGGCCGTGAGCTTTCCCTTGACGACGTGCACGATGACGTCGCCGTTTTCGTCAAATTCCAGATTGAACGTCTTCCGTCCGTATCCGGCATCGTTCATGCGTTCGGCCGTGAATGCCTGCATCAGCTTGGCGGCCGTGTCGAGTTTCCCGCGGAAATTCTGCGGATCATCTTTTTTCTGCGACTGGAATTCGGTGTTTCCGGTGGAGTCCGTCATGTAGATCATGCGCACGACGAGCGGATTTTCGTTTTTCCGGTAGGTGAGCTTCAGTGTTTTTTCTTCCGGACCGCTTTTCAGCACGAGCGTGTTTTCTCCCGGAACGAGTTCCGCCAGGACTTTGAATTTCCCGCCAAATGCCGATCCGTTCAGGATCCGCGTATTTTTCTGCGATGACGTATTTTCGCACTGGATCTCCGTCAGCGACGCATCTTCCGTTGTGCCGTAGATCAGCGCGACCGGATAGTCAATGACGGTTCCGTCAGAATAATTGGTCACTTCCAGCGCAAATATCGAAGACTGTACTGCCAGCCAGAGCAGTGCAAAAAGAAAAATGAAATGGGATTTCATGGGGCATCCTCACACAATTTCATAAAAAAAGTCTGAAAATAAAAAAACGGCTGGACCAGCGAACGCCGTCCGCTTTCGTCCAGCCGCAGGGTCCTGCATTATTTTTCGGCTGCATCACGAGCCAAAACCAGCATTTCGAGGATTTTTGCCGGAATTTCCGTCACGATCTCCACGCCGTCGGTAAGCGGAGCGACCTGAAGCGAGACTTCCGCCTCACCCACTTTGGCGAGTTTTTCCTTAAGTTCCGCCGGGATCTTTCCGCAGGCACTGGCGACCGTCACGATGTCCTGAGCCGCGATCCGCATACTGAATACCGGGGCAGCGGCTTTCTGCGTTTCGTTCTGGATGCTGTTTTTAAGCGTTTCCAGTGCGTTGGTCCCAATTGCCGAGTAGACCGCATTCGGGGTGAAGATGATGCAGGCGGGGACTTTGCCGTCAAACAGAGTGTTCACATTTTCCGGAAGCGGTTTTTCCGGAACGAAATTCGCAGAATAGATGTGCATCGCGCCGTCTTCGGTACGCTTCGCATCCAGGACGTGCTTTTCGAATTTTTCGCCTTTTTTCTTCTTCATGTGTTTCGCGACCGTCTGGAATTCTTTTTCCAGCGCGTAGCCGTCCGGTACACATCGGGCGGAGGTGAGCGTCAGGCGGGTCTCGTCGGCATAAATCGCTCCGGCGATCTCCGTTTCCGGATTGAAGGCGATGCCGCGGAAAAGATCGGAATTCTTTTCGAAGAAACCAAAGACGGCCTTGGCTTTTTCTTCATCCAGACGGGCGAAGAGCTTTTCCTTCACGTTTTCCATGTGCATGGCCCAGAGTTTGTCGACGTCTTCCGACGCAAATTCTTTCACGTCCGCGTTCAGCTGGTAGGAGGCCAGAGAGTCTTTCGTGCCGAAATTGGCCAGCGTCGTTTCGCTGCCCTGCGCAAGACGGCGAAGCGTCTTCACGTGACGGAGCGAATCTTTTCCAGTAAAGCGCTGAACGGATTTCAGGCAATTGGCGTCCGCATCCCAGGAGTAGCTCTGCGTGACCTTGGAGATCGGACTCTCGTACTGATGCCGTTGAGCTGATTCCGCGAGTTTCTTTAGTTCGGCTTCAAAGATCGACGCCATTTTTTCGCTGAAGCACTTTCCGCGTTTTTTCGCGAGGCATTTTTCCATTTCTTTCATGAATTCTCCAAAGACATGCGCACGGAGTGCCTGCGGGACGGCATTCACGAAGAACGAGAGCGCAAAATCATTTCCAGCGGCTTCCGTCTGAAGAGTCTGGATCAGGGATTCCGCAGTCTGCGCGTTGGCCTGCTCTTTGAGCGAAGCAGCGTCGATCTGCGAGACGAAGCACCAGTCTTTGAACGGATAGAGGAACACGGAGTCAGTCCGGGAATTTTCTCCATCGCCGACCTTCCAGGAGAGCTTCCATCCCCAGTCGCCGAGTTTTTCCTGCGTGACGGATTTCGGAACGAGCGCGAGTGCTTTTTCCATGTCGCGGACCGGGATCACTGCGGCCGCAAACGGATGCTTCATTCCTTCCGGGTTCGGGAAGAGGAAAAGACCGACCGGACGGGTCATGTCGATCGCGTCTTTTACGGTCCCCTGAGAAACGAGGCTCTGGAGCATGACGGCCCCCATGCTGCCCTGAATGTCTTTGCTTTCGGCCGTCAGGTCAACGAGATCTGCCGCCGCATTTTCAAGACTCTGAACGGAAACCGAAATGACCGGCTGGGGAGCCTGTGCCCAAACGGAACCGACTGCCAATGCCGTTTCCAGCAGGATGGCAAGAAGACCAAAGTTGAATTTTCTTTTCATGAAAATCTGTCCCTTCTTTCTGTGAAGTCTAAATGAAATCCAATGGGTAAACATTCCCAATGCTCTCCCCAACGGTATGGTCTACTCTTCCTGGAAGATCCACATGAGCGGCACCGAAATGACGCTGGAGGTTTCGTTCCAGAATTCGGTAAATGTACTGTCTTTTGATCGGTTTTCCTGCGGTCTGTCGATTCCCTCATCCCCTTCTTCATGTCCCGGGACGGACCACATTTCCGTTTGGCTGTCTCTGTTTCGTCCGGCATATGCTGCCGCATCGGAAGATGCTGCCGGGTACGGAAGACTTTCAGGCTCTCTTTCGTTTTCTCTCAAATCGCCAGTTCTGCTCTGTTCTTCGATCCCGCTTCGGTCTCCGGCCAACGTTCCCAGCTGAAAGATCGGCTGCCCTGAAAGAATGAGGACCGACATTTTTTCAAGACTTTGAAGGGAAATTTCCCTCTCCTCTTCCGGCGACGGCTCTCTTTCCGAAGCGGAGGGGGCGGCGATGCGCACGATCTCAAGAACCTGCTCCGGAAGGATGGTCTCAAGAGAAGACGCAGAGAAAGGAACTTCGCCGATCTGCAGAAGATGCGGCTGGAATGGTGCAGAGGAAACCGGGTGGTGCGGTGTTTCGGAATGGGGTCGTTTCGCTTCGCTCAGAACGGGAGAAACCGAAGAGGGAACCGGAGCCTGGATCCCGGCAGTTCCGGAATTCGAAGCAAGTTTCGGCTCCCGCATCAAACCGGAATGCGGATGCAGAAAAGACCAGATCGCGATCCCAAGGCACACCGAGGCACTTACGGCCGTCAGATAGTAGAACGCTGCGGAGATCCGCGTTTTGGATCCAATATTTCCAGACGCGCTCTGCGTTTCTGCTGAAATTTCTGCTGAAATGGCCAACTTTTCCTTTTGGGAGACATGGAGAGCCTCCGAGCCATACTCCGGCTCGGATCCTGCACAGACTGCCTGCATGATCCGGCTGAAAAGTTCCTCGGAAAACGTTTCCTGAAGACGCTCTGCGTCTTTCTGGAGGCGGGATCTCAATTCGTTTTCTCTCATTCCTGACCCACTTTCAAAATATTTTCAAGCTCGTTCCGCGCGCGAAACAGAAGCGTTTTGATTCCGGCGACCGTTCTGCCCGTGATCCGTGCGATCTCGGACTGAGGTTTTTCTTCAACATAGAAAAGCCACAAAATTTCCGCCTGCTCGGCAGACAGATGCATTCGGATGATCTCCCAAAGATTTTGAGCATCTTCCCGACGTTCCATTTCCTGAAGCGCAACGTCTTCCATCCCCAATCCCCACTCTTCAAAATCCACATTCTGCGGAAAAGGATGTTCCGAAACCGATTTCGACCGTTTTCGGAAAAAAAGAGCATTCTGCTGATGCGCGATCGCAAGAAGCCACGTCGAAAAGCTCCAATCCGAGCAGTAGGTCCCGAGCGATTTCCAGGCTCGAAAAAAAGTTTCCTGCGTCAGATCCTGAGCATCTTCTGCCGAATGGCTGAGGTTGAAGTAGCGTTGGATCCTCGTCTGATGGCGGCGGACCAACTCTCCAAAACTCATGGGATCCCCGCTTCGCGCGGCTTCGACGAGGACTTGATCTGAAGGAAACGGATTCATTTTTCTCCTGCGGCACTAAAAATGTTGGACTCTGCTTTCATTATATTCTCATTTCAGGGAGCAGGTTTCAGAATTTTTTGATTTTTCAAAATTTTCTCCAGAATGCGGTGAAATTTGCGGAATGCGGATAGCCGTGCAATTGCCGGGTGGTCCCAAAAACGCTTCAGGGAAAAGTGCTCAGAAAAAACGCATGAGAAATGCAGTCCGCGAAAACGCAGTCCGCCGTCGTTCCCATGTTCCGCGGACTGCGAGTGAGTTTTTTTGCCTTAGTCCAGCCAGCGGATCTCCGGAAATTCACGCACCGGCGCAAAATGGTACTGGACCGCCGGGATCCCGACTGCCAGACCGCCTGCGAGCTGATGGTCTTTCGGAAGCTGAAGCAGTTTCCCAATGGCCGGATTTTCCTGTGCGGCCCAGGTCACGAATCCGACGTAGAAGGAACCAAGTCCCAGCGCGTGTGCCGCAAGTGCCGCATTCTGAAGCGCAAGCTGAGCGTCTCCCTGCGCAAACGGACTTCCCTTCACGCTGTGGTGAGCGATCAGCAGGGCCGGTGCATCGTAAAGGATCAGGTCCCGGGTCTCAGAGGCCTTCAGAAGCGAGCGCATCATCGGGATCCGATCGTAGTTTCGGCCTGCGGACGAACGCGGGAAGAGTTTGGCGGCCAGAAAACCGAACGGGGATTCCAGAAGAGCCAGACCTTTCCGAAGGACCGAGAGCGTCTCCAGCCGGATCTGGAGCAGGATCTCCGGATCCGAGACGACCGTCCAATGCACATGCCGGCCATTGCACGCCGTCGGAGCGGTTTCTGCCGTTTGAAGGATCTGCGCGATCTGTTTCCGGGGAACCGGAGCGTGCTGGAATTTCCTCACAGAACGGCGAGTCGACGCCAGTTGATGGAAATTTTCCCAGCTCGGCAAAGAATCTTCCGGGATCGGGAGTTTTGCTTCCGGGGGAAAGGCAGAGTGCTCGATCGCCTCCGCGGGGCAAAGACAGACACAGTGCCCGCACTGGATGCACGCTTCCGGATGAGGAACGACCGGAACGTCCGACGGTTCATGCTCTGCACTCCCTTCCGGCGACCAGATGAAAAGGTGTGCCGGACAGATTTCCGTGCAAAGGGAACAGTGAATGCAGTTTGAAGTGACCTGGATCTCCATTTTTTTCTCCTCACGCAAAAAATGGAGGAGTCTCGCTGGAAACTCCTCCGCATTTCATCCTTTCCTCCGGATATTGAGAGTTTCTCCCAAACGCAGGGGATCCGTTTCATTCGGCACGCCCGACTTTTTTGTTTCGGCGTCCGCTTCCTGACTCCATTCTACCGGCGATAGGAAACCTGGCGTTCTGCGATTAGAAGTGCCATTTCCATCGACTGCTCGTAGTTCAGACGCGGGTCGACTTCCGTCTGGTAGTCTTTCACGAGATCCGCTTCCGTCAAGCCGCGGGCACCGCCGGTGCATTCGGTGACGTTTTCTCCGGTCAGCTCGAAATGGATGCCGCCCAGATGCGTTCCTTCACGGTCAAGGATCCGCATCGCGCAGAGCAGTTCGCTCAGAATGTCATCGAAACTGCGCGTTTTCAGACCATTTGCCGTCGAGTGCGTGTTGCCGTGCATCGGGTCGCTCATCCACAGAAGATTCCGTTTCTCGCGCATGACTGCTTCCACCAGCGGCGGCAGTTTTTCCTCGATCTGCGAGGCTCCAAAGCGGCAGGTGAGGCACAGTCGGCCTTTTTCGTTGCGCGGATTCAGGACTTTCGTCAGCTCGATCAGTTCATCCGGCTGCATCGTGGGACCGACCTTCACGCCGATCGGGTTGGCGATGCCGCGGAAGAATTCCACGTGCGCTCCGTCGAGCTGACGGGTCCGTTCTCCGATCCACGGGAAATGCGTCGTCAGGTTGAACCACTCCTCTCGGCGCGGCACTCGGCGGGTCTGGGCCATTTCGTACGGAAGGTGAAGCCCTTCATGACTGCAGTAGAAGCGCGTTTCCGCCAGAGCGTCCATCGTGCCGGCGACGATCTCCATGAAATTGATCGATGTGCTGATCGACTGGAAAATGTGGCGGTACTCGCGGGAATGCTCGCTCAGGTTCACGAAGCCGAGTTCCCAGTACTCCGGATGGTGCATGTCCGCAAAACCGCCGGCGATCAGACTCCGCATGAAGTTCAGCGTCATCGCCGCATGAGCGTAGCCGCGCAGCATGTTTTTCGGATCCGGGGTACGCGCTTCCGCCGTAAATTCCGGACTGTTGATCAGCGGACCGCGATAGCTCGGAAGCGTCACGCCGTCCTTCGTTTCCATATCCTTACTGCGCGGTTTGGCGTACTGCCCCGCAATTCGTCCGAGGCGAATGACGCGCTTTCGGCTTCCGTAGATCAAAATGTAGCTCATCAGGAGCAGGATCTTCAGCTTGCTCGTGATCCGGTCTGGTGAGCAGGCGTCGAAGGTTTCGGAACAGTCGCCCCCCTGAAGCACAAAATACTCGCCGTCTTCTGCGGCGGCCAATTCTTTGCGGAGCTGGGCGATCTCGCCGCTGGTCACCAACGGAGGAAGGGTGGAGATCTCCTGAACGACCGATTCAAACGCGGCAGGATCCGGATATTCAACCCACTGCTTGATCGGTTTGCTTTTCCATGATTCGGGATTCCAATCACTTTTCATAGTA
Source organism: uncultured Planctomycetaceae bacterium (assembly GCA_964599445.1). Classification (GTDB taxonomy): domain Bacteria; phylum Planctomycetota; class Planctomycetia; order Pirellulales; family Thermoguttaceae; genus RGIG3701. Next base: position 28,309 of record CAZRGJ010000001.1, read on the forward strand.
ATTCCTCGCAATTCATTTCCTTAAGTTTCTGAGTCACCTCACGCACTGATTCTTCGCAGTTCCGGTCAAAAACCAGAACGACTTCCGGCGTGACGATGACAACCAGATCTTTCACTCCGCAGCACGCGACGGTTTTGCCCGCGTCTGTGTTTCGTATGGTGCAGTCTGTCGTTTTGATGAGGACCGGCTTTGGCATTTCGGGCGGAGACGCGAGCGTGTTGCCGCATTCGTCCTGCGGAAAATGCCGTTCCAGCGAACGCCACGAACCGACGTCGTCCCACTCAAAGGGGGCTGGAAGGAGCGCGACACTCCCGTCCTGTGCGGCTTTTTCCATCACGGCATAGTCGATCGAAATGCTCTCGATTTTGGGGAACTCGCGTTCTACGGTCTCTTCAAATTCCGCGGAATGCAGCGCGGACCGCATCTTCTCCACCGGTCCGTAAACTCCGGGAGCATGACGCCGGAGGTTTTCCAGGATCGTTTCGGCTTTCCAGACGAAAATTCCCGCGTTCCAGAAGAATGTACCGGACGCAATGTACTCCTGTGCCGTCTGCCGATCCGGTTTCTCGCGAAATCGGAGAACTTCAAAGGCCGGGATCCCGTTTTCAGAAACCATTTCAGTTTCTTTCAGTTCCGCTCCGCGTTCCACGTATCCGAACGACTCGGCAGGATACGTCGGCGGGATGCCGAGCGTCACGAGTTTTTCCGGAGCACGTTCCACGATCTCTGCCGCACGAAGGATGGTTTTCTGAAACGCTTCGACCGGCTGGATCAGATGGTCCGCAGGAAGAAGGACCATGACGGCGTCCGGATCCCGTTTCAGGCACCAGAGTGCCGCGAGCGCGATGCAGCCGGACGTATTGCGTGCGCACGGCTCAACGATGATGGAGTCTTCCGGAAGTTCCGGAACCTGTCGGGCAATGGCGTCACGAAGCCGTGTGCCGGTCGCGATCCCAATATTTTCCGGACGTACTGCAGGCAAAAGCCGGTCGACGGTCCCCTGAAGAAAAGAGCGCGTTCCGGTAAACGTCATGAGCTGTTTCGGGAAGTTTCTGCGGCTCTCCGGCCACAGGCGCGTTCCGGAACCGCCTGCCATGATGATCGCATGAAGCATTTTTCTTTTCTCCTTGGGGGGATTCAATTTCTGGGAAATGCCGCCTTCGCGTGATTTCAGGGAAAAACCGACTTTGAAATTCCGCCGTCTGGGACCGCAAAACTTTTCAGGACGGTATGCATCCAATAAACTGGCTTCATTATACTAAAAATCCGGTTTGACGCAAGGACTCACCATCAAATTCTTTTCAAAAAAATTGGAAAACCCGCATCATTTTTCAGGTAGATCCTTCCCGATCCACAGAATATTCGGCGACGGATGCGTTTGGCGGAATTTTTCAATTTCAGATGAGGGATCCATCTCCGAAATGCTTTCTGCACGCGGTTGGATCCAGGCCAGTTTTTCCAGAGCAATGCGGCAGAAATCTTCCGTTTCTTCCGATTTCAGAAGCTCGTTCTTTTCTCCATCTGCGAGCATCAGCCAGATCGCGGTTTCTGCCCCAAACGTAAACGGAGCCAGATCGCGGCACAATTCCCAGATCAGCGAGGCGGCGAGCGAAATGTTTTTTTCAGCGTTCCGGCTGTCCGGGTCCGTAAAATCTGCGATGAGAAAAACGGAAAGCGGCTGCGGTCCATCCTGTTTTGCCGCAAGAAGTTGACCGTGCCGTGCGGATGCTCGCCAATGGATCCTGCGCAGCGGCTCTCCTTCCGTCCAGAGACGCAGTCCCGCGAACTCGCCGTCGATGCTGCGGATCCCCTCTGCTGCGTTCGGCATGACGGCCTGCTCCCAGAATGCTTTCGTATCGATACGCTCCGGGAAGACCGTCAGGGACGCCGATGAAGTCTGAAAGATCCGGCTCCAGCAAAACAGACCGAACGGATAGCTGCACGAGATCTGCACGGTTTTCGGTTCAAAGACCCCGCGGGACCGGATCTCCAGCGTGTAGTTCAGGAGCCGGTGCGTTTCGTTTTTTCGGAGAGTAAATTCCTGCACTTTCTCCAGGTGGAAAAGGAGCGGGACCCCAGGAAAGGGATAGATCGACGTGCAGGAAAATCCGCTTCGGGAACGCGAGACCAGCTCGATCTCGCATGGAAAACATTCCCTGGCAAACACGCATTCCGGGAGACTCCTCTTCACTTCCATTCGGCGCAGGATCGGAAACGGGATCAGGAGATTCCACAGAAGAGGACCGAACAGGATCCCGGCAAGCAGAAGAAGCGGATTCGAATGGATCGAATTGGCGGCTGCGCACGTCAAAAGCAAAAGCAGAAAAAAAACGGAACCGGGGAAAAATCGGATCTTCATGCGTGCACGCTCTGGAAAGGGGGTCGGTAAATTTCAGGGATCTTTGGAAAATGGGGGCGACAGTTTGGGAAATTTCGCGGGATCCGCAGGATCCATGAGGAATCGTGGAATCCATGAAGCTCCCGGGAAGTCATGGAAATTTGGGCGAAATCAGGCGGGATCTGCGGACTTTGAGGAAATTTCGACAGGATCCGGGCCGGAATTTTTTCATTTTCTTCATTTTACCCGGAAATGCCCCGCTTGTAAATCCCGGCCGGCGCGATATAATGAAAAAAAGACGTTTTTTTGAGGGAAAGTGTTTGCGTTTGGTCTGCCGGCGTCTTTGCTTCCCTTGGTTCCCCTTTGGTTTTCATTCAGATCGGTTTTCGTCAGGATCCATGCTCACTCAACTTCAAAATCAGATCGAACGGGTTTTTCTCGGCAAGCCGGAAACGGTCCAGCTCTGCCTGACGGCTTTTCTGGCTGGCGAGCACATTCTTCTGGAAGATGTTCCCGGAGTCGGGAAAACGCTTTTGGCGCGGACTCTTGCCCGCTGTGTGGACGGACAGTTTCGCAGGATCCAGTTTACTCCGGATCTTTTGCCTGCGGAGATCACGGGAAGCACCATCCCCGCGGCTTTCGAGATCTTCCGAAACGAAACTCCCCGGAATGTTTCCGCAGACAGGCTCTCCGCTTCCCTCGGCGTCATGGAAAATGAGGAGATTCGAGGCGGCGCAGCGGCAGGAATGAGAAATGAGGAGATCCGAGGCGGCACAGCAGCAGGAATGGCGGGGACGTCTTCCTGGAAATTCGTGCCCGGTCCGATCTTCGCAAATATCGTGCTGGCGGACGAGATCAACCGTGCGGCTCCTCGGACGCAGAGTGCGCTGCTGGAGGCGATGGGGGAAGGTAGCGTCACGACAGAAGGGGAGACCCGTCCGCTTCCGGATCCGTTTTTCGTCATCGCGACCCAGAATCCCGCCGGTTTTGAAGGAACGTTTCCGCTTCCGGAAAGCCAGCTCGACCGTTTCCTGATGCGGATCCCGATCGGTTATGCGCCGCGGGAAAGGGAAAAGCTGCTTCTTTCCCAGCGCCGGGTGCCGGAATCCGTACTGAGTCCCGTCCTGACGCTTAACGATGTCCGCAGACTGCGCGAAGAGGTCCAAAATGTGCACGTGGAAGACTCGATCGCGGACTACATGATGGACATCGTCTCGCAGACTCGGCAGGATCCCGGATGCCGGGTGGGGGTCAGTACGCGCGGACTTCAGGCTTTCTATCGTGCGGTCCAGGCCTGGGCGAAGATCCAGGGACGCGATTATGCGATCCCCGATGACGTGAAGTTTCTTGCCGTCCCGGTTTTGGCACACCGGATCCTGCTGCGGTCCTCATTTCGGCAGGAGACCCGGATGGAATCGGAAGCGTTCCTCCGGAAGCTCCTTGAGCGAGTCCTTGCGCCATAGCGAACCGGTCGGCGTGTACTGTGGAAAAGAGGGGACGATGAGCAGAAATTTTTTGGGAAAATGCTGGAAATTTCTCTCCCCCCCTTCTTTTCATTTCAAAACTTTTCATTATAATATATCCGTCCAAATTCATCAAAAACGTGCCTCAAACTTACGGAGACCCCCTAATGCAACTGAATCTTTCCCGACGTATCGCTGCGCTGGAGCCGTCCGCGACGCTGACCATGGCCGCCAAAGCCAAAGAATTGAAAGCATCCGGCCGAAAAGTCATCAGCCTGAGCCTCGGCGAGCCGGATTTCAATACGCCCCAGCATATCTGCGATGCTGCCGTCAAAGCGATGCAGGAAGGAAAAACGCGCTACACCGTGGCGTCGGGGATCCCGGAACTGAAACAGACGGTCTGCAAATTCTACCAGAGCCGTCATGGTCTCGAATACAAACCGGAAAACATCACGGTCTCCAACGGCGCGAAGCACTGCCTGCACAATGTCTTCACCGTCCTGATAGATGAAGGCGAAGAGGTCATCATTCCCGCTCCATACTGGGTCAGCTATGCCGAACTGGTCAAACTGGCCGGCGGTGTCCCGGTCATCGTCGAGACCCGGCAGGAAGACGATTTCAAACTCACTCCGGAAGCCTTCCGCGCGGCCTGCTCGCCGAAGACGAAAGCTCTGCTTCTGTGCAGTCCCTCCAACCCGACGGGCAGTATGTACTCCGGCGAGGAACTCGGTGCGCTGGCGGACGTCGCCATCGAGAAAGACCTTTGGGTCATCGCGGATGAAATTTACGAAAATCTCGTCTACAGCGGGCACAAATTCGTCAGTTTCCCGACCGTCCGTCCGGAACTGATGGACCGTACGATCATCATTAACGGCGTCTCGAAGACCTACGCCATGACCGGATGGCGCATCGGCTGGACGTTCGCTCCGGCTGCCGTCGCGAAGAAAATGGCGAGCCTCCAGAGTCAGGAAACCTCCAATCCGTGCAGTATTTCCCAGTACGCGGCCATGGCTGCTCTAGAATCTTCGCAGGATTGCGTCGAACAGATGCGTGCGGAATTTGAAAAACGCCGCGATTATGTCGCGGGCCGCATCGCCGCGATCGACGGACTTTCCTGCGGCAATATGTACGGCGCGTTCTATGCGTTCGTGAACATTCAGCCCCATCTTGGACGCGAATACGGCGGAAAAATGATCGAAACGGACACGGACTGGTGCCTTGAGCTGCTCGAAAAGAAGGGCGTCGCCACGGTCATGGGTTCCGCGTTCGGCGCACCGGGTTACGCGCGTCTCTCTTTCGCCAACAGTATAGAAGAGCTGAAGGACGCTTTCGACCTGATCGAAGAGTTTCTGAAGGACTAAGAGTATCCGAAGGTCGCTGCATTTCAGAAGGACTGGATGTGTCCTGAAACGAGATCCGCAAAAGACGCGAAAGACACGAAACGAATTTGAAAAATCAAAATCACTTCGTGAATTTCGCGTCTTTTTGTGAATCTCGCGTTGAAAATTTTTCTTTTCGGCTCCTTCTGTGTGTCTTTTCTGTGTTTTCGGCGGCTGAGATCGTGCCGTGAAGCGGGACGCATCGTTTCCGAATGAACTATTTTTTCTTCCAGACGCGGATGTAGTCGATCTCGAAATCAAACGGATACTCGGCCTTCATGTCGAGCGGCCCGGTCCAGCCGGCGGCCTGAAACATGGCGGCCAGAATGTACATTTCCTTCTGCGGAGTCTGTCCCTCGTAAATGCGGATCGGTTTTCCGTCCAGATACCACGTCAGACGCCCTTCTTCCCAGTTCAGCGCCCACGTGTGGAACTCCTCCGTAATGTCGAAATCGAACGCAAACGCATGGTGTCCGTTCGTCGTGAAATGCACATTAAAGAGATTCTCTTTCGGCGACCGGCCGAGCCATTCAAAAATGTCGATCTCCAGTGCCCCGTCTTTGAGACTTTTCCGCACACCTTCCGGCGTGTACTCCTGATTCTCCGCACCGACCGAGTGCAGCCAGAATGCCGTGTAGCGTCCGCTTCCGCACTTCGGCATCCGGCACCGGATCTCAAACCAGCCGTACTTTTGGGAGAAACGGACTTCATCCTCGAATTTCCCAGTCTTCTCGTCGTGCCGATAGATCGCGGTCGTGATGCACGAAACGGTCAGCGTTTCCGGCGTCGGACGTTTCGGAAGCTCGCGGTCCACCCGGAGTTTCAGAATACTGTCTCCCAGCAAATAGTGCGCCATCGGCGGCTGCGGCTGCCAGGCGCGTCCATGGGCATTCGGAAAACCGAGCTTCTGATAGTACGCCATCCGTCCGAGACGATAGCCCGGGAACCATTTCGTCTGGTCGAGCGACTTCCCGCGGAAATCGTCTTCAAACGTCAGCGTCCACGCCGGGTCTTTTGAAGGATGAAATTCGCCGTCGGCTTCATTTCCATGAAGATCGTGTCTGGATCCCAAAGACGACAGCGCGAAAACGGCAAGCGGCAGTGTGCGCAGAAAGAAACGGCGGGAAAATTGGGACATGATGGTCCTCCTTTCGGTTGGCGGGAGTGCGAAATGCAGGATCTCGCATTAAAATTCCAAAAAACGGCAGGAAAAACGAGTCGTCCTTCCTGCCGTTTGTTCTTTTTAAGCCCAGTGGAACAAGACTTAGTCAGCGATGACGTCTTTCAGCTCTTCTTTGAGCAGTTCCAGAGCTTTCGGTCCGACCTTGGCATCCACGACGAGATTGAAGCGCATTTCGCTCGTGTTGATCATCGCGACATTGAGTCCGCCGTCAGCCAGAGCCTTCAGGATCCGCGCCGCGATCATCGTATGGCTGCGCATTCCCGTTCCGCTGAGCGAGATCTTCGCGACCGGCGGGCAGGTCTCGGAAGCCGTGCAGCCAAGTTCCTGCGCCAGTTCTTTCGCCACTTTCAGAGCGGCATCCGCGCAGCTGCGTTCCACCGTGAAGGTCAGATTCGTGAATTTGTCGCCGGGACTCTGGACGATCATATCCACGATGATCCCTGCTTCCGTCACGGATTTGAAGACGCGGGCAGCATTCCCCGGTTCCTGCGGCAGACCGTACAGCGTGACGCTCGCCTGCGTTTCGTCGAGCATGACCGATTCAATGAGGACGTCTTCCATGTGCTTCAGACGATTGATCAGACGGATCTTCTCGTCATCCGAGATCATTTCCGGCTTCACCAGCGGTTTGACGTCCGACGGAACACTTCCAAGATCGAAAGCGTCGTGGACCGCACGGATCGCTTCCGCGCCCTGCTCTTTGTCGACGAGGACCGAGACTTTGATCTCACTGGTCGAGATCATCTGAATGTTGATGTTGCGCGCGGCAAGCGTCTCGAACATTTTTTCCGCCACGCCGACCTGACGTTCCATGCCGAGTCCCACGATGGAGACTTTGCAGAGATTATTGTCGTAGGAGAAGGACTCGAACGCATCCGGAATGCTGTTTTTCACTTCATCCAGAGCCTTGAGCGTCGTGGAGAGTTCCGTTGCCGGAATGGTGAAGGAGATCTCCGCCTTGCCGTTCGTGCCGACATTCTGGACGATCATGTCCATGGCGATCTGATGATTCGCGATCGGGAGGAAAATGCGGTCCGCCATTCCCGGTACATCCGGAACGCCGCAGATGGAGAAACGCACTTCGTCTTTCGCGATCGCCGCGCCGCAGACCGGACGCACCATCGATTCCGGTTCCGCCACGATCATCGTTCCCGGCTCGTCGCTGTAGGCGGCGCGAACGTGGATCGGGACCTCAAAATTCTTCGCGAATTCGATCGAACGGCTGTGCATGACGCCGGCGCCAAGACTCGCCATTTCGAGCATTTCATCGTAGCTGATCTGCTTCACACGGCGGGCTTTCGGAACGACGCGCGGGTCGGCCGTGTAGACGCCGTCCACGTCCGTGTAGATCTCGCACGATTCCGCGTTCAGGACCGCAGCCAGCGCGACGGCCGTCGTGTCGCTTCCGCCGCGTCCGAGCGTCGTGATGTTGTAGTTGTCGTCCACGCCCTGGAAACCGGCCGCGATGACGATATTTCCGTCATTCAAAGCCTTGCGGATCCGGTCCGTCGAAATGGATTCAATGCGCGCTTTCATGAACGAATTGTTCGTCTTGATCCCGATCTGCGCCCCGGTCATGCTGACCGCTTTGTATCCGAGATGCTGGATCGCAATCGCGACCATGGCGACGGAGACCTGCTCGCCCGTCGAGAGCAGCATGTCCATCTCGCGTGCCGGCGGATTTTCGTCGATCTCCTTCGCAAGCGCGATGAGTTTGTCCGTATTTTTGCCCATGGCGCTCACGACCATGACGACCTGATGACCTTCTTCCTGTGCGCGGATCGCTTTCCGGGCAGCTGCCAGGATCTTATTGCTGTCGGCGACGCTGGTTCCGCCGAATTTCTGAACGATGATCGACATTTTTTTCGCTTTTCTTTGGGTTCTGGTAGTTTTTAGGGGATGAAAAAATAAAAACATACGCATTCATTCTAGCACAATCTGCGCCGATTGTCAAGGAATGGAACGCACGAAAAAAAGAAAATTTCCCTTTTTTTGTCAAAATGAAAGTCCGCCGGAAGACGCCATAAAAAATGGGAGTCCCATCGAATACAGGACCCCCGAGATCTCGTTTTCATTCAGCTATTTTGTTTGTCGGTTTACCCGTGGGCTTCCTGGAGCAGTTCGCCGAATTCGACGAGCGACTGTGCCGTGATGTCGGGCTGCGGGTCATTTCCGAGTGCCGTTTCGAGCGTCGTTTCGCCCGTCAGGACCAGGACGCCCAGCGCACCGGCATTCCGGGCCATCGCGATGTCCGTGTAGATGCGGTCCCCCGCCATCGCGATCTCGTCGCTCTTCAGACCGTACCGTTCCACGATACCGTCGAGCATTTTGGGATCCGGTTTCCCCATCATGATGTCCGGCCTGCGGCCCGTCGCGGCTTCGAGACACGCACAGAGCGACCCGCAGTCCACCAGAACCGTCGGCAGATCCGTCGGACAGACGAAATCGGGATTCGTCGCGAAATACGGCTTCTTTTTGCTGATCCACCATGCCGCACGGCAGAGTTTCGAGTACGTCAGTTCCGTATCGAACGCCACGACCACGGCATCCGGTTCGTCGTTCGGATCTTCGGACGCCATGGTGAATCCGGCCGCCTCAAACTCTGAAATCATGCTTTTCGTGCCGAGAATGAAGAGATGCTTCGCTTCCGGTTTCGTTTTCTGGATCATCTGGATCGTCGCGACGGCCGTGTTGAACATTTCCTCGCGTTCGGCCGGGATCCCCATGTTGTGGAGCTTGGCGAGATAGTCCGCCATACTGCGCGACGGATTATTGGTCAGAAATGAGTAGCCGATCCCCATTTCCTTCAGACCGTTCAGAAACGCGAGCGTGAAGGGAAAGAGTTTCGCGCCGAGATAGATCGTTCCATCCATATCGAGCGCAACGTGACGGATTTTGCGGACCTTTTCCAAAAGTTCCGCGTGCGTAAAGGGGGAATAGTATTTCTGCATGATTCAAAAACGGGTTCTGGTTGAAATTAAAAAAAGGTTTTGGAGGCATCTTGCGGTTCAAAATGCCTCCATCCGAAAAGGTTTCGAGACCGGGTCACTCTTCATCGCCGAGTCACTCTTCATCGCCGAGTCGGGCGTACCCGTCGCTCGGTGCGTTCCACATGAGGAGGAAGATTGCCATTCCGATGAGCGAAATGGCCACCATCAGGACGTAGATCAGGTTCCAGCCGACGTGTTGTGCCATGGCTCCGACGCCGACGCCGGAAACGATGACGCTTGCGTAGCCGAACAGACCGGTGAATCCGTTTGCGGTAGCTGCGGCGCGTTTGGTCGCCTGATTTGCCGCGGCGATGCCGATCAGTGCCTGCGGTCCATAAATGCAGAATCCGGCTCCGCAGAGCGGGAAACAGAGCATCCAGTGCGGGACATTGGACGGCATGAGCCAGAAGAGCAGAACGAACAGCGCACTGCCTGCCATGCAGATGACGCACGTGCGGTGTGCACGCCCTTTCAGGACCGCGTCGGTCATCCAGCCGAAGAAGAGCATTCCGAGAATTCCGAAGATCTCAAACGCGGCGACGAGCCAGCCGGCGTGAACGAGCGAGACGTGTTTCGATTCGCTCAACAGCGTCGGCCCCCAGTCCAAAACTGAGAAACGGACGACGTAAACGAAGAAGTTCGCCAGCCCGAGGATCCAGATGAAACGGTTCCAGAAAACGGCTTTCCGCAGGAAGGAACGGGAGGGACCCGCCCCGGGATCCACCGCGGCTTTTCCGGTTCCGGGGAGTTCCGGAAGACCGACCGACGTCGGCGTGTCGCGCAGTGCGAGCCAGAGTCCGACCGCACCGAGGAAAGAGAATCCCGCCGGGATCCAGAAGCAGTACCGCCACGCACCGGTCCCGAAACCCATGCCGTTCTGGAAATTGGCCCAAATGTCGTTCGGGATGATCTCCGGATTGGGTTTTCCGCCAATGACGGACTGCCCCATGATGTACCCGCACATCACGACGACGATGAACGCGCCGATCGAGTGCGAGGTGTTCCAGACGGACATTTTCGTCGCGAGTTCCTTCGGCGGGATCCAGTGCGTCAGAAGCCGGGCACACGGCGGGAAGCCGGACCCCTGGAAAAAGCCGTTCAGGACCCAGAGTGCTCCCATGACGGCCGCCATGCACGCGATGAATTTTTCGCCGCTGGAAACTCCCGTAATGGCCTGCGCGATCTCCGGCGCGAAACCGAACAGAACGCTCACCGTCGTGCAGCAGAGAAGCCCGAGCGTCATCAGCACACGCGCATTGCATCGGTCGGCGATCATGCCGTAGCCGAAACGGGAGACTCCATAAACCAGACCATTCAGTGTGAGGAAGATCCCCAGACTCGTTTTGGAGATCCCCATCTCTGCTTCAAGTCCCGGCATGGCGAGCGAAAAGTTCTTGCGGAGAAAATAAAAAAGCGCATAGCCGATCATCGTCGCGAAGATCGTGCGCATCTGCCAGGTCCAGAAACGTTTCCGGATCTCAGGGGCCCACTGGTCCATCGATTCTGCTGCTGGCGGGTTTTGAGTCATTTCTGCTGACATTTTGGAGTCCTTTTCGGAATTTTTATGAAATCAGCGGGAAGTTCCGAATGTTCTCGAAACTTCCCGGCACTGGTCAATACGCAGGAGAAAGTATTTCGTCGTGAAACGTTCCGCTTTCGTCCTTACTTTTTCAGGAACTGGTCGGCAAAGCGAATGTACTGCGTCCAGTCGTAGGATTTGACGTCATGTCCGCCGGTCCGGATATGGTATCCCATCTTTTTGCCGAATACCGGCTGGTCGACGGCGGGCTGGGCAGGTTCGGAGAGTCCGTCAAACGGTTTCTCGCCGTAGAGTTCGTAGAC
>CAZRGJ010000002.1:0-16820 GCA_964599445.1 uncultured Planctomycetaceae bacterium
CTGTTTCCGCGCTGGTTTCTGTTTCCGCGCTGGTTTCTGTTTCCGCGCTGGTTTCAGAAATCGCGGCAGCTGGATCCAGCTTTACGGATTCCAGTGCGCGAACGGGTCTCAGGCCACACGCAGAAAGCGGTCCCGCAGCATCTTCCATGACCCGATTTTGGTAAAGTACACTCAGATCCTCAACCGGCGCGAGCATCCATGCGGAACCTTCGTGTCCATTAAATTTTCGGATCGAAAAGGACCGAAAGACCAGCTGTTCTGCCGCAGAAAGGGACTCAAAAAGCTGCTCAAGCGACTCGATCTTTCCATAGAAAAATTCGTCGGTGCCGTAAAACGTTCCATCCTGCCGGATCTCTGATTCATCGGCTGCCAGATCTCTCAGCTGCGCTGCCAGATCCGATTCATTTTTGGCATCAATGGAGAAAAGATGCTCCAGCTCATTCGCCAGAAGGAGGATCCTGGACTTTCCGGCGATCCCCGGATTCGCAGCCCACGGCGGCAGGATCCCTCCATGCTCCGCGATCAAAAAAAGTCCGACTGCGTCATGAAAGGGAAACGTGACGCAAAATCCCGGTCCCTGAAATGTCTTGGGACGCTTGATCGCCGAGTAGGCCGGATCCCGATTTTCCCGATTTTTTTCTGCTGAAAATTCAAACGGCTCGCCCAAAATATCGAGAAAATCTTCCAGAGCAGAGGCCAGCGACAGAAGAAAAGGGGACGTTCGTTTGGATTCCAGCCGGATCTCATCCTGGATCTCGCCCGGATGTTCGCCGGTTCCCGACGGAACGGCAGGCACGATCCCGCGGACCAGCTCACTCATGATCGATTCCGGAATTTCATCTTCCAGATCCGGCGCAGGACACAGATCCTCCGCCGTTTCGGAGATCTTTTCTCCGAACGTTTCAGGCAAAGGAATGATTCTGGTCGAAATTTCGTCCATTTCCGGCAGTTTCGAAATAAAAGGAAAGGATCCCCAACATAATGCACAGGAAAACGGCATCATTTGAGTTTCTTCCAAAAGATGCAGTCTTTCACTCTGAAATATCGGCAAATTTTGCCTAATTCTTAAAAAAGAAATTTAAGTGTCTGTTTCTGGAATACGGCTTTTTGGCAAAACCCGCAAATCCATTAAACCCTGCACGAAATAAATTCTTTTTTTTCGAAATTCAGTGCTAAAATTAAGTGCAATCGGAATATTTTGCCGAATGAAAAGACTAAGGGGTATTCTCTTTACTTCCTAAATTAAATTTAAAAGAAAAATTTGAAAAGACAGCGTTCCTCCCCGGCATGAAACCGCTGCGGAGGGACGGTGTATTTACTGTAGAGGGCCAGTGGTTTGCCGAACGGTTCGTGTGCGCATTTTTTGAAAGTGTGCGATTTTCGACACGGCGGGCTGAACTCTGCGGAACATAAAGTGAAAATTAGAAAGCAGGAACCGTATCGTGAGCAAAAAGTCGCAGGCCGCCAGCAAGGCGTGGGGCGGAGTTTTTGAAGAAGCCGCCGATCCGAGAATGGAAAAATTCACCGAAAGCATCAGTTTCGACAGTCGTCTGTACCGTCAGGACATCCGCGGGTCTCAGGCGCATGCCGCGATGCTGGAGAAGGTCGGGATCCTGACGGCAGAGGAGAAAAAGGCCATCTGTGAAGGTCTGGAAAGTATCCTCAAGGACATTGAAGCCGGAAATTTTGAGTACTCGATCAAACTTGAAGACATCCACATGCACATGGAAAAGGCGTTGATCGACCGGATCGGTGATACGGGACGCAAGCTCCATACCGGACGAAGCCGAAACGATCAGGTCTCGACCGATTTCCGTCTTTGGGTCCGTGATGCGATCGACATTCTGGATGGTCTGCTTCGGAACCTTCAGAAAGCATTCATTGATCGGTGCGATGCAGATTTCGACTGTATCATGCCGGCATTTACGCATACGCAGCGCGCCCAGCCGGTGCTGGCTCCGCATTACTGGCTCTGCTATGTGGAAAAGTACGCGCGCGACCGGGAGCGTCTTGCCGACTGCCGCAAGCGGGTCAACACGCTGTCTCTCGGAGCGGCGGCTCTGGCCGGAACGTCGATCCCGATCGACCGGTTTGAGACGGCGCGTCTGCTCGATTTTGAGCGCGTCGCCGCCAACTCGCTCGACGTTTCCAGCGACCGGGATTTTGCGCTGGAATTCACGTTCTGCCTCGCCCTCATCGCCGAGCATCTCAGCACGTGGGCGGAGGAGTGGATCCTTTGGTCGACCTGCGAGTTCAATTTCATCAAACTGCCGCAGAAATTCTGCACCGGCTCCAGCATCATGCCGCAGAAGGTCAATCCGGATCTTCTGGAACTCATCCGCGGAAAAACTGCCCGCGTCATCGGCGACCTCCAGGCACTCATGGTTCTGGTGAAGGGGCTGATCCTTGCGTACAATCGCGACCTTCAGGAAGACAAAGAGCCGGTTTTCGATGCTTTCGATACTGTGTCCGCCTCTCTGGACCTTGCCGCCGACATGGTGCGGGATGCCCAGCTGAATCGGTACGCGATCAACGAGCGTCTCGAAAAAGGCTACCTGGACGCCACTACGTTCATGGAATTCCTCATCAAGCGCGGAATTCCGCAGCGCACAGCCCACGGAATGGTCGGACGTCTGGTCCGAAGTGCCATGAACCGCGGGATCGCTCTGGCGGAACTTCCCCTTTCGGAATTTCAGGCGGAATGTGCCGACCTGGATGACTCGGTCTACGAGATCCTCGGTACCCGCAAAGCCATTGAGGCGTTCCAGAGCTACGGTTCCACCGCAGCCGTCCAGGTCCGTGCCCAGATCGACTCCTGGAAAAAACGGATGGAAGAATCCCGGTAAAAGAGCAAAAATCCGACAGATGCACACGCTGATCTTCGAACCTGAACCCGGATCTGCGTGCCTTAGAGATCTCGGCCGAAACGCCGTGAAAAAACGTTTTAGCCAGGTCTTCGCGAACCGCGCCGCCTATTTCGTACAGCCTTTCGCCAATTCATGAAAATATGAGAGCAGGAAAAATGACCGTCCAATTGCAATTCGCCCGTTCCATGAAAAAAAACCTCCTTTTCCTGGTATTTTTGAGCGCATTTCTTTTCCTTTCGGGAGCGTTCGTGCCGGAAAACCAGCCGTTTGCGGGAATTTTTCTTGCCGAGACTTACGCACAGGATGCGGAAGAGGATTTTGAGGACGCTGAAGGGGCGGACGAAGACGCTTTTTCGGATGAGGAGGATGCTTTTTCTGACGAGGAAGACGACGCATCTTCGGATGAAGAAGAGGAATTTTCCGACGAAGAAGAGGAATTTCTGGATGAGGAAGAGTCCGACGATCTTTCCGATGAAGAAACGGCTGACGAAGACGGTGAAGATGCTGAGGATGCTGAAGACGGCGAAGATGCTGAAGATCCGGGATCCGAAGAAAAAGGGACGGAAGACGGGGAAGAAAATCCGGACATTCAGGAGGATCTGCTTGAAGAGTACCAGAACGACACGCTTTACTCCATCAAGGATCGGCAGTACGGCGACGCTTCGATCCGCGAGATCCTTGCGTCCGATCCGCAGACGGTTCCGGAACTGGTCGCGGCGGCCCGGGATTTTGCGGCACTTCAGCGATTCGATCTGGCCAATCTTTTCTACCGGAAGGCGATGGAGGCGGAACCGACCGAGGAGGACGTCACCCGCCTGGTCACGACCTACGGACGTGCGTATTTCGTCACGCTTTCCGAGAACGAAAAGATCGCGCCTTCCGGGATCGCGTTTGGAAAGTTCATTCTTCAGTCGCTCGAAAACCGCTTTCAGTCCGACCCGGAATTCATTCGGGAAATGATCGACCAGCTTTTCAGCGAGAGTGAAGAAGAACAGAAAGTCGCCGAAACGGAACTCATGGCCTACCGTTCCCGTTCTATTCCGGCACTCATCGAAAATTACGCGGAAAAAGAGGACGCGGCAGACCGTAAAGTTCTGGAAAAAATGCTCCTCATGTTTGGCGAAGGCCTCACGAGTGCTTCTGCCGCCTGTCTGGAATCGGATTCTGCTCCCCTTCAAATGGCGGCAGTCGATCTGCTTTATGCACAGGCATTCCGCAATAATCCGGAGGCTCTGATGCACCTTTTCTATGCGTCGGCGATTGAAGCGGAAGGTGAAGAAGAGGCAGAAAAGAAAGAAAATTCCGACGCTCTCCATGAAAAAGCACAAAAGGCGATCCAGAAACTTTTCTCGCTGCGGACACTGACCTCCGTGACGCAGCGAAAATTCCTTGAAAAGCAGCTTGCGCGCCTCCAGTACGAGAAAAAGCTGATCGAGAACTCCGGAAACGTGGACTCGATCGAAGTCATCTGGCGCTGGATCCCGGAAGAAGAAGCGATCCAGCCGATGACGGGCAATCGGCTCATGAAATACCGGCTGAATTCCTACCGGCTCGCAAAAGCTCTCTGGAATATTTTCCCGAGCGACCCGCTGGCGCGCCGTATGCTTTTCATGACGACGTCGGAGTACGTCACGACATTCCTGACCTTTACGGAAACGGAACTGAAAACGGACCAGATCATCCAGACTGTGGAATTTCAGAAAGTGAAGGAGGAATTTTCTGTTTCGGAAGTCGAATCCTACCTTCTGGAATGCCTCGATTCCAAATTTTATGATGCGGCGATCATGGCCGTTCTGGTACTTGGAGAAAAGGGAGACGAGACGCTTTTGAAGGCCATCCCGGTCCGCGAAGGCAAAACGGTCTTGGATCCGTCTCTTTGCGTCGCCCATGAAAAGACCTACTCGCCGCTGGTCATGGCACTGCACACGCCGAACCGTCTTCTGCGTTTCGCCGCGGTCCAGGCCATCATGAAAATTGACCCGCAGCAGCCGTTCACCGGTTCGTCGCGTCTCACGGACACGCTCGCATGGTTCCTTCAGACGAACGGACGTTCAAAAGTCCTCATCGCTGAAATGACGAATGCGGAGGCTATGTCTCTCGGCGGTCAGCTTCGCCAGTTCAAGCTGGGATATGAGGTCGCCACGTCGCCGCGAGAGATCCTTGAAAAAGGTCTCCAATTCTGCGACTACACGATGATCCTGATGAATGTCCGGCTTCTGGACACGGATCCGGATCTGCTCATCCAGCAGATCGGACTGGATCCGAGGACCGCAGACGTTCCGATCGTTCTTCTTGCGTGGCCGGAAGACTTTAAACTGGCCCAGCAGCTGGCAGACCGGATCCCGAAGTGCGTCTGGTATCCGTACCCATCGAGAAATGAAGACCTTGCGCTCCTTCTTTCTCTTGCCGGCCGGATCAAAACGTCGGTGAATCTGCAGGATGAGCAGCGCATTGCCGAAACCCGGGCTGTCCTGCTCTGGACTCGCGACATCATCTGCTCGCATCAGAGCGGATGGGTCCAGAAACGCCGTTTTTCGTCCCTTCCGAATTCGGAGATCAACGCCATGGATCCCTCGATCCTGGAAGATGCCGAGTCTGTTGATGCGGTGACTCCTGATGCGACGACGGCTGGTACTGAAACTGCCGGTACTGAAACCAGTGAGGCCGATCCTGCCGAAACTGCCGGCGGCGCAAAAGATGCCGATGCGGAAAATGCCAGTGCCGATGATGCGGAGACCGACGAAGAACTCGATTCTCTGCTGGCTGCCGGCGAGTCTCTTCCGGAAGCTGAAAATGCAGATCCTTCCAAAGAGACCGAGCCGGATCCAGCGGCCCAGTGGAATCGTGAACCTCTGCGGATCTACGACATCACGAAACTGATCCCGCCGGTCATGAAGATCTACTTCTATCCGGAATTCCTCAAAGAAGCTCTGGAAGTCCTTCGCTGGACCGGAACGCCGCAGGCTCAGCAAACGCTTGCCTTCATCGGAACATCGGGGACGTTCAGTTACTCCGCTTCGAAACGTGCGGCACGGCTGCTGCGTGAAAGCACACTGCGATTCGGAGTTCTCATGACGGCAGATCAGGTCAGCGAATTCTACGATCTGTACAATGAAACGCCCGTCAAGAAAGCGAAACTTCTGGAAGTTCGCGGGCTTGTACTGGATGCGCTGGAAGCTCCGCTGGATCCGAAAGCCGTTCCGGACCTGAGCCTGGACGCTGAAGTTCCTCCGGTGGAAGATGCAGAGGAGACCGAGGCTGAAGAGACCGAAGCGGCCGAAGAGGAAGAAGCTTCCGAGGAGGAAGAGGAAACACTTTCGGAAGAGGAAGAAGACGAATTCCTTGAAGAAGACGAAGAATCTCTGGAAGAAGATTCGTTTGACGAAGAGGAAGAGGACGCAATGGCCGACGAAGAGGAAGAACTTTCTGAAGACGACGCGGACGCTGAAGACGACGCGGACGCTGAAGACGACGCGGACGCTGAAGACGGAGCAGCCGAGGAAGACGGTGCTGTGCAAAAAGAGGTCCCCGCAGAAAATGCTGACGCCGTTGACCTGAACGAAGAGGAACTCGAAAATCTGGAAGATGCTCTGGACCTGGAGATCGAGCCGATTTAGGAGACCGGGGATGGGGTACCGCAGTTTGAGAGCCTGTCTGGAAGATCTTCGCAGGACAGGCAGGCTCGTGGAGATCGAGCAGTGCATCGATCCTCATTTGGAGATGGGGGCGATCCAGCGTCGTGTCTACGCCGCTGGCGGTCCGGCTCTCTGGTTTAAAAATGTCCGTGGATGCCGATTTTCCATGGCGAGCAATCTTTTCGGCACACGGGAACGGCTTCATTTTATTTTCCGTGATGCTGTCAGGATTCTCCCCAGGATCCTTCGGCTTGGTGTCGATCCGGGTGACTTCATGCGTCGGCCCGGTCTCTATCTGAATTGGCGCACACCGTGGGCGGGTTGGTGCTCTCAGCCGAAACATGTCCGGACGGGACCGGTTTTTCAGGAAACCTGCACGCTTTCGGAACTTCCGCATCTGAAATCCTGGCCGAAAGACGGCGGGGCATACATTACGCTGCCTCAGGTCTACTCGGAGGATCCGGACTCTCCGGGACTTTTGCGCTCCAATCTTGGAATGTACCGCGTTCAGCTGGATGGAAACGACTATTTGGAAGCTCCCGGCCAGTGTGAAGTCGGGATCCACTACCAGATCCACCGCGGGATCGGGATCCATCATGCGCAGGCAATCGCGCGCGGCGAGAAACTTCGCGTCAATGTTTTCGTCGGCGGTCCGCCCGCCATGGCGATTGCTGCCGTCATGCCGCTTCCTGAAGGGATGAGCGAACTCCTTTTTGCCGGTATTCTGAATCAGCGCCGTATCCGAATGGCCAGCGTTCCCCAATCGGCATATTCTCAATCTGCCGGACTGCGCGATCTTCTTCCTGTTTCGGCAGAAGCCGACTTTGCTTTGTGCGGATACCTGGATCCCGACGTTTTGAAGCGTGAAGGTCCGTTCGGCGACCACCTGGGATACTATAGTCTGGAGCATGATTTTCCGGTCCTGCGCGTCGAAAAAATCTTCTGCCGCCGCGATGCCGTCTGGCCGTTCACTGTCGTGGGACGTCCTCCGCAGGAAGACTCGATGATCGGAGAGTTTATTCATGAAATGGTCCGGGATCTTATGCCGAACACGATCCCGGGTGTTCGGGAAGTCCATGCGGTCGACGACTGCGGGGTCCATCCGCTTTTGCTCGCCATTGGTTCCGAACGGTACGTTCCGTACCAGGATCCTCGCCGCCCGATGGAGCTTTTGACGCTCACCAACGCGATTCTCGGTACCGGTCAGCTTTCACTCGCGAAGTATCTGTTCATTGCCGCAGGGGAAGACGATCCGACGCTTCCCGTTCAGGATGTTCCGCGTTTCCTGCTTCACGTTCTTGAGCGGGCGGACTGGCGTACGGATCTCCATTTTCAGACCGGCACGACGACCGATACGTTGGACTATTCCGGAGGCGGATTCAACCGCGGTTCAAAACTGGTCGTCTCGGCGGCCGGGCCTGTTCGGAGAAGACTTCCGCACGCTTTCGCGGATCTTATTTCGTCGTCCGCCGCTGATTCTGCTGTTGACGGATCCGCATCGAGCCATTCTGATGGACTTGCTATTCCGGAAAATTTCCAGATCGGCCGACGGACCGTCATTTTGCCGGGTGTTCTGCTTCTGGAGGCCCCACCGTGGAATGATGATGGGACGCAGCATGACGCTGAGCATTTCGCGGAGCGGTTTTGTGCTGCTTTTTCGCCAAAGGATCCGATCAATGCATTCCCGCTGATCATTTTGACGGACCGGGATTCCTGCGCACCGAACTCTGTCCGTGATTTTCTTTGGACGACCTTCACCAAAAGCGATCCGGCACGCGATATTTTCGGGATCGGTCCCGTGATGGAAAATCGGCACGTCGGTTTCGAAGGGGCACTCCTCATTGATGCACGCCGCAAAACGTTTCATGCTCCTGAACTGGAGGAAGATCCGGAGATCACGCGCAGAGTGGAGGCTCTTGCTGCTCCCGGAGGCCCGCTGCACGGGATCTACTGAAACGAAGTACCGCTTCCTCCCTGAAAAAAGCCGGCGGTATTCCAGTTCTGGAGACCGAAACAAAATCAGAGCAGAATGGAGCAGAACCAGAGTAGAACCAGAGTAAAGAAAATCCATCTTGACAGAATGCCGCAGGGGAAGTATACTTAAGTATTCCAGAGTACGCAAGATTTCGTTCCTTTTTCCCTGCGGAATGGCTTCATGGTCTTTTTCCTCCATCCTGTTTTTTTGACGGCGCTGGCATGTGTCGGGATCCCGGTCGTGCTTCATTTCCTGATGCGCTCCCGCCCTCAAAAACTACCGTTTCCTGCTCTGCGTTTCCTGCAGTCCCGGGAGAAAAACTGCCGTCGGTCGCTTCGGCTGAAGCACTGGCTTTTGCTTGCAGTACGGATGGCTCTGATCGCGTTTCTTGTTCTTCTTTTTGCACGTCCAGGATTTCAGAAGGCAACGGATCCGATGGCGATCCCGCAAAATGCCGAGACCTCCGCTCCGTCCGAGTATTCCAATGCTCCAACGGCCGCCATTTTCATTTTCGATACTTCCGTGCGCATGGATTACGTTTTCGAAAACCGGAGCCGTCTTGAACTTGCGCAGGAGTACGCGATCCGAATTCTTTCCGGCCTGCCCTCCCAAAGTGTTTCTGCAGTTCTCTCGACGCACCTGACTTCTCCCGCATTTTCTCCGGACCGCGGCGAGATCCAGCATCAGATCCAGCGTCTTCAGACCTCTGCGGTTTCCCGTTCTCTTCCGGAGATCCTTCCGGCCGCACTGGCCCTTTTGAAGACGTCTGCTCTGAAGCATCAGGAGATCTTCATCTTTACGGACCGAACTGCGAAAAGTTGGGAGATGAAAGGAGCCGGCCAGCGCACGATGCTGGAATCTGCGCTCCAAAAGGCTCGGAAAGCGTTTCCGAATCTCCGGATCACGCTCGTCGATCTTGGTGTTCCCCAGGCTCCCAATGCACGTTTGGAGATTCCTGAAGAATCGGCGTTTCGGATGGTTTCCGGAGGGACGGCAGAGATCCGGACCCGGCTTTTCAGCTCCGACGGCAAAGTACATCGGGTCGGCATTTTTCTCATGGACGAAAAAGGAGAGATCCAGCTTCGCGGAGAGCTTGCAGCGTATCCTGAAAATGCGGAAGATGGCGTAAATGCACACTCCGAAACCGATGGGAATGCCTCCGTGCCCGCAATTTCCGAGACCGCAGGAACGCAGGAATTTCATGAAATGGGGAAACTCAATGAAACGTCTGGGGTTTCCGAGGCGTCTAGCGTTTCCGAGATGTCTGCCATTCCGCTTACGTTTCAGCTTGGCGGGTTGAAAGACGGGCCCAATCAGGGGTTTCTGGCACTTTTGGACGGCGATGCGCTTTCGGCAGATAATGTGCGCGGCTTCACGATCCAAAAGGCACCGCCGACCCCGATTTTGATCGTCGCGAATGATTCGGCCGAAAAAAATGCGTTTTTTCTCCGGCAGGCACTGGCACCGATTCAGTTCGCGATGGAAAATCGGGCGGGATTTGACTGCACGATCCTTTCATTTGAGAAATTTTCCCGATGGATCCACGGCAGCGAAACGGCTTCGTCTGAGGCTTTGCGGCGCAATTTGGAACATTTTCGTGCGATCTTCCTCCTGGATCCTCCAAAATTCAGCATTCCGGAATGGAATCGTCTCGCGCAGTACGTGAATTCCGGCGGCGGTGCTGCGTTTTTTCCAGGTCCGTCACTGGGAAACGTGAAAGATTTTCAGCTGGCGGAAGCGCGGACTCTCCTCCCGGCGGTCCCGGGATTTCAGGCACGATTCCCGCAGGGAACTTTCCTGAACCCTCTGCTTCAGATCCCTCATCCGATCCTTCGGACCTTTCAGGAGGTGGATTCCCCCATTCCATGGGATGAATCTCCCGTTTTCCGTGCCTGGACACTTGAAGATCCCAAACCGGATGCACAGACTCTCTTTACGTGGTCGAACGGATCTCCGGCACTTCTTTCGGTGCAGTCCGGGGCGGGGAGAGTCCTGCTTTTCGGGACGCCGATCCATCCGACTCAAAACGATTCCCGTTCGGTCTGGAATCTTTTGCCTCGCGGCAATTCCTGGGTCTTTCTCATTCTGATGAATGCCGCGGCAGAATATCTGACGGCAGAAGAAGAAATTTCCGCAAACATTTTGACGCAGGAGGCGCTTTCTTTTCCGCTGCGCGGCTTGCAGGAAGAAAGATTTACCCTGCAGAGGCATACGTTTTCGCTTTTGGATCCCCATGGAAACAAAAATCCGGATCCCATGACGAAACAGACGTCAGTTCCCGCTGATCCGACGGATGAGAGCGGCTTGGGGACAGATTCTGGTACGGTGGATCATGGTGCGGTGAATTTAAGCGCGGCAGATTCCGGAACCCAGCGGTCATCCGACATTACGCTCGTTCCGGATCATGAGCACCATTTGCTTGGAATTCCCGGTCTGGAGCAGGCTGGGAACTATCGTGTTTCCGGTGCGCAGAGCGAATTTTTGCGCGGATTCAGCGTCAATCTTCCCTTGGAAGAGACGGATCTCCAAACTGTTTCTCAGGAAGAGATCCGCCCGATTTTTCAGCCGTTTCCTGCGGCGTTTCTTGCGGACGTCCAGACTATTCGGCGCAGTATTTCAGGATCCCAGGCAAACAGTGAACTTTTCCACTGGCTTGGCCTCCTGATCCTTTTTCTTCTTCTGGCGGAAAATTGGCTCGCGAACCGATTTTATCGAAATGGAACGTAAGGTAGGATCCTGGACCTTCGGGCTCCTCTCTAGACGCCGCGTTTTGCATCAAACCAGAAAAGATGAGCTCTCGGCGAGAATCCCAGACCATTTTCCCGCGCAAGTTCCAGAACGTTTTCTTCACGCATCCGGATCTCTTCCGCGCTCTTTCCCTGCGGCATAAGCAAAACGTTTTTCCGATCCAAAAAAGGAAAACGTTCCAGAAATTCCAGGATTTCCGCCATGTCTTCCCGAGAATCCACGACGAACTTGATCTGCCAGTCACGGGCATCTTCGATGAGCGGTTTCAGTGTCCGGGAGACATCGCGCAGTTTTTCCGGATTTCCGGAATTCTGCATTTTGGGACTGATGGAGACCAGCGCGCATTCTGTCGGCAAAAAACGGGTCCCGGAAGTCTCGATCGTGACGTGAAGCCCCATTCTCTGCAATTCGCGGACCAGTGTTTCCGTTTCAGTAAAAAGAAGCGGTTCCCCGCCAGTGAGGACGACGTGAGAGACCGGCTGATCCAAAGGAATCTCCGGAGTCCAGAGATCTGCGCCTCGAACCGCCAGCGGATTTGATTTTTCGGTCGTGTTCTTCCGGATCCAATTTGCAAGATTCGGGAACTGGGGGATCTGGATCATTTCACGCACTTTTCCCAAAATGGAATCCAGCGTTTCAATGTGTCCGTCAGAAATGGACTGCGAGTACGGTGTATCGCAAAAACGGCACCGCAGATGGCATCCGGCAAGACGCACAAAAACCGACGGTACGCCGGTCAGCCGTCCTTCCCCCTGCCATGATACAAAAATTTCCGAAACAGAAAATTTCATTTTTCCTCTTTTCCCCCCGCTGTTTTTTCTGCCGATTTCGTCCTGCTGTTTCTTTTGCCCGGAATGGATCTTCCGCAGACCGTTTCTGAAAGATTTTATTTTACCCTGCCGGCCAAAAATTTCAAGTAGGGGAGTTCCTGAAATTTTCCTTCGCCGGCCTCCAGAACCCCAGGATCCCGCAAAACTGCTCTTGATTCATTTCGGATTCTCCACTAAAATAAAAAATCCAAAAATTTTGATCCGTCCGGCCGACGGTGTGTTTCGGGACATTTCAGCCAGCGGCACTCCATTTATGTTTGAGCCAATTTTCCACAGTTTTCCGTTCCTTATTTTGTCCGTGCTTCTTTCCGGAGCCGCGGCCTGGTGGTGTGCGCCAATTCAGAACGGACGGAAACCGTGGGGATGGATCCTTTTACGGTGGAGCACGCTTCTGCTTTTGGGCTGGATCCTCGCCAGACCCACCTCTTTCCGAATGGAGACGGAGACCTTTCCCGGAAGTGTTTTTGTTTTGGCCGACACTTCACGCAGTATGGAGATCCAGGATGCGGAAGAAGGGCCTGCTTCTGCTGTGCATGAAACTCCAGATGCCTCCGAATCTTCCCTTTCCGGCGCAAAAGACCGTTTTTCTGCAATGAAAGAGGCCTTGGCCAGGTCTTCGAAAGAACTGGGAACGATGGCGGAAAGTGTTCAGACGGAAGTCTTCGCATGGGATCAGACGCTTCAGCCTCTGGAACTGGGGACCGACGGCAGGATCGCATTCCCGGAACGTGCGTCAGGGGATGGATCCGCTTTGGGGTTCTCGCTTTTGGAGATCCTCCAGAGATCTGCCGGCCGAAAAGTTCTGGGAGTCGTTCTTTTGAGCGACGGAGCCCAGCGCGCACTTCCTCCGCAGGATGCTCTTCCGCAGACTGCCGCGCAGCGTTTTCAGCAGCTTGGGATCCCGCTCTACTCCGTCACGTTCGGTTCCGACCGGCAGAGATCGCAGACTCTGGAGGCGGCGGTGGAAGATTTTTTGGCGGCCCAGCGTGTTTTCGTCGAGACAGAAACGGCCGTCACGGGACGGATCCGTCTGGAGGGACTTGCGGGCCAGGATATTCCGGTCGAACTGCTCGTTGAAAATGCGTCGGGAGAGATGGAGACTGCCGCACGAACGACGATTCGGGCAGGATCCGGGAACGCGACGCTTCCGGTCCAGCTTTCGTGGGTTCCAAAGGAAGCGGGCGAGGTCAAGGTCACGCTGCGAGTTCCGCCGCAAAATGGAGAGGTCTCCGAAGCAAATAATCAGATGGATGCCTACGTCTCGGTCGTCAAGAGCGGACTGCGTGTCCTTTATCTTGAGGGCGCATTTCGGCCGGAAACCGGATTTCTTCGCCGTGCGCTGGATGCTGCGGAAGAGATCCAGCTCGATCTGGTCCGGCTTCAGCGCAGAAATGCGTCCCAAACTGTCCGGGATCCGGAGATCCAAAAATTTTTGCGTGAAGAGTATGCCGTCATTTTGCTGGGCGACGTGAGCGCAGACTGTTTTCATCCGGAGGATCTTGCCCTCCTTGAAGAAAAAATTTCCCAGGGAACGGGACTTTTGGCTCTCGGCGGTCTGGAAAACTACGCTGAGGGAGGCTATGCGGAAACGCCGCTGGCCAAGCTCCTTCCCGTCGTTCTGGGTCCTGCAGGAAATTCCAACGCTAAATTCCAGCCTGACGCACACTGGAACCAGCCGATCCAGATGAAACTCACGCCGGCCGGCAGGCTCCATCTTGCCCTAGCTCTGGATTCCGATGCTGCCTTCTCGGAGCAGATCTGGTCCCGGCTTCCCCGTCTTGACGGCGCGAACCGCTTTACGGAATGGAAACACGGAGCCGTCATTCTTGCGTCGGACAGAACACCGGAAGGTCAGGAGATCCCGATCCTTCTCGAGCACTCCTACGGCCGAGGCCGGGTCATGGCGATGGCTGCGGACAGTACATGGCGATGGCATCTCGGCGGATTTGAAGAAGCGCACCGGCGATTCTGGCGTCAGCTCATTTTCTGGCTCGCAAATAAAGAATCGACGCTGGATGGGACGGTCTCTCTGATCCTCCCCCAACGCCGTTTCCCACAGGGACAGAAGATCTCATTCCACGTGTCCGCACGGCTTTCCAATGGGAAAACGCTTCCTCTTCCCGCACAGAATTCCCCCGGCGAAAACTGGACTGTTTTCGTTGAATCCGCCGACGGAACCCGGATCCCCATCCCGCTCACTCCGGAAAAAAACGTCATGGCGGGGGCCATTTCGACTCCCCTTCCTCCCGGAGAATTCATGCTTCACGCTGCCGTGACGCACCAGGGACAGAAGATCGGCGAATCGAAATGCCGATTCCAGGTCTTTCACCACGATCTGGAAATGGACCGGGCACAGGCCGAACCGCAGCTGATGGCGTCTCTGGCACTTTCGACGGGGGGAAAGGCCGTGAAGCCGGAAGAGTTGGGGATACTTTGGAAACAGCTGGCAGAAAATCGGGAGGAACTCAAGATCGAGCGCAGGATCGAAACGCCGCTCTGGGACCGCTGGTGGTGGCTCGCTCTGCTGATCGCGGCACTCACGCTGGAATGGATCCTCCGAAAACGCGCAGGTGCCGTTTGATCCCCCCAAAAAACCGCCCCTAAAGGGGAGGCTGAATGTGCGGACACGCACTCAAGAAGCCCCTCCTCCCTGGAGGGGTGGCTCGCGCAGCGAGACGGGGAGGTTTGGAGTGCGGCGATTCGGTGCACTTGCGCACATTCGCTGCTTTCGCGTCCGGCGAAACAGGCCGTCAGGCTATTCGCCGAGAGGGAACGTGGGGACTTTTGAATGACCGTTTTTCCTGAACCCCACATCAACTCCCGGCGAATGCGCTATCGCGCAGTATCGCCGAATAAAAAAGCGGCAAAAGTCACTGCGTGACTGAATTGCCGCACTCCATATTCCCTTCCTTCGGAGGGGTGGCAGACCGAAGGTCTGACGGGGTGGTTTAGTGAACTATTCGGAGAACCCCGAGTCCGTTAAAAAAGACACAAAACCACGTATTTCCCGCGTTTATCCGACCAGTTCCATTTTTCGTTCACGCAGGGCTGCGTCTTCCGCAGACTCTCCCATCTCTCCTTTCTCTTCCGACGGCTTGCGCTCCATCACGAGCGGTTCCACGGCCGAGGCAAGCTCGATGGATTCATCCTGCACGAATGCGTTGCGCTGATAGAACGTCGGCGGTTCGTAGGTGACGCCGCGAGCCTGGCGTTTTTCTTCCCGCCAGATCGTGTAGCGCAGGTACTTCGCGCCAACGTAGGAGAAGAGACGCATTTTCAGCGATCCGAATTCCTTCAGCAGGTCCTTCAGCAACTGGTCGGCGAGCTGGAAAACGACGTCATTGCGTCCGCGATAGTAGCTGCGCATGGCGGCGACCATCGGAATATACGCATTGCGGACCGGATTCATTTCCCACTCCCAACGGCGTCGGACGCGTTCATCCGGATGATTTTTGTATTTAAGCCACCCATTCAGCAGCGTGCGGGTCAAACGCATGAGCGACGGACCGTTTACGTCGAAATCGGTCTGGAAAGCCCGGCGGAGCAGTTCCGTTTCGAGTCCGTTTTTGATGTGCGGATGGCGGTAGTTGAACGCATACTGACCGTGGCAGTCCGCCAGATCGTACTCGGACGGATCTTTCATGAGTCCCTTGGCGGTCAGCTCTTCGAAAAGCGGGGTTCCCGGATTCGGAGTGTAGAGCATGAACTGATGGAAATCCGTGTGGAAGGCAGTCGCGTAATCGATGGCATTCTGGATATTTTCCGGCGTATGCGTCGGCAGACCGATGATGCTGGACCCCAGAAGGCGGATGCCGTGTTCCTGCATCTGGTTCAGGAGTTCCCGCACATTCACGCCGTTAAGTTTACTGTACGCGCTGTCTTCCCCTTCCAGTCCGATCCAGACCCAGGAGATCCCGAGCTGATTCAGTTCTTCGAGGGAGTACTTCACCAGCGCATTTACTGAGCTGAAAACGTAGAGCGCCCACGATTTCCCATTTTCCTGCATGAGGTGCAGAAGACGCATGGCACGCGGTTTGTGGAGGAGGAAATTTTCGTCCATGATGAAGAAAGAGCAGCAGTTCATCCGCTTCGAAACTTCGTCCATCACATGGTAGAGTTCATCGCCGGTCTCGTAGAAGTTCACGAACTTACCTTTCCCGCCGAACATGGCACTCGTCGCGCAGAAATTGCACCCCATGGGGCAGCCGACGGACGGAATGATCGTCGCGGCGACATCACCCGGAGAATCGATCCCGACGGCACGCGTTCCGAACCCGCTGTTGATGACCGGGTGACGCAGGGGCTGATCCGGATCCTGATCGAGATATTCGCGGAACCAGCGCACACCGTCCCCCTTTACGATGAAATCGCAGTCCACGCGATTTTCCAGACCGCCCAAATTACTAATGTGCCCGCCGATGACGATGACCGATTCCGGCTGATATTTGCGGATGAGACGGCACATTTCCTTGACTTTGCCGACGTTCATGACGATGCTTCCGATGCCGATGACGTCGTATTTTCGTGTTTTCAGCTCTTCTATGAAGCGTTCCCGGACCGGAAAATCCAGCTGAACACACGGAGACGTCAGGTTTGCCTGAATGAGCATCTGTCCCCAGGAGCGATGGAACATGCGGAGCGAAAACGGTCCCTGTTCGCGCGTCACCTGATTATGGTAGAGTTCCATCGGATTGATCTTCCGCGACCCGAATTCATCATCCTGGGCGTACGGACCAAAAACGCTCGTCAGGAGCAGGGTCGCTTT
>CAZRGJ010000002.1:16830-33394 GCA_964599445.1 uncultured Planctomycetaceae bacterium
ATCTGCGCGGTCGGACTGGAGACCGAAATCATGCCGTTTCCCGAAATCACATTTAAAGAAATCGAATTCGTGTTCGTCATTTTTTTATTCCTCGAAATGTACTGCCGACTGCCAAATGCCGAAGCTCGGATCTCCATGCGGGACGAAAATGCCGTCGGCGGATAAATGCAGTCAAAAAGTAAGTCGAAATCTGAAAAATCACTCGCAGTGCCGCCATTTCCAGAATAGTGCCGGACGACAGCGCACAAGCATTTTCCTATTCTCGAATTATACGCAAAATCGGCCAAATTTCCAGACATTTCAGGTAAAAGTTCCGTCATGATTCGGTAATGTTTGGGTAAAATGTAAACGAAATGTAAAAGAGGCGTAAAAGAAACGTAAATGGCGAGATCTGCCCGTTTCGGAAAGAATTTCAGGCTGTTTTGAAATGGATCCCGAGTACGGTTGAAACCAGTCCTGCGGCTTGTTCTGTGGGGGGCCGATGCCGTTTCCAATCTCTCTTTTTTTCGATTTAAATTTTCGGAAATTGCTCTGGCGTGAAATTCGCAAATCGGGTAAAATGAAAATGGAGAAAATATTTTCAGACCGTATCCTGGATCGATTCCGCGAAAGATTCCGTACGTCATGGCACGAGTGATCCGCAAATCCCGCTGGCTTTACCTTCGATGGGCAGTTTTTCTGTTCCTTCTCAGCGGCGTTTTGTCTTTTTGCTTCCTTTCGTACGAGCTGGACGCGATCGTGCAGCAGCGTACCCTCGCGACATTTCAGGAAAAATTCTCCTCCGCGAACGTTTACGTGTCTTCGGCGCATTTGAAACGGGGGGAAGGAATCGAGCTTTCCCAGTTTGTGCTCCTTTCGACGCACAAAAGTGCCGTTCCCGGTACACTTGAAAGTTTTCCCCCGGTCCTCGAGGCGGAAAATGTCCGGATCGAATGTCCCTCACGGATCGAAGAACTTGCCGCGATGAAGGAGATCCCGATCTCTTCCGTCACGTTTGACGACGCGACCATCCACACGTATCGGCGTCCTGACGGGAGCTGGTCTCTTGAAGCTCTGAAAACGAATCCGGAAGTTTCTCGAAATTCCAAACTTCCCGCACCTGTCCTGTACTTTCAGAACACCACGATCGTCCTCCACGACATGACCGACCGGCAGAGCGAACGCAAGCTGATCCTGCACAATGTGGAAATGACCATCGATACGGCCGAAAAAACACAGTGGAATTCCCGGGGGATCTCTCTTCCTGACCAGACGGGTCTTCCGAAACAATTTGACGCCTACCCGTTCCGCGGGAGTGCCGAGTCGAAATTTACCCAAAAGATCTCCTTTTCCGGGAAATTTTATCCTGAGCTTGGCGAAATTCTGGTGGAGGTCGACATTGAAGGGCTTCAGTACTCCGAAGAATTTCGGAATGCCATTCCGATGGAGATCGCAGAACGTTTCCAGGAACTGAAGCATATTCGCGGAGAGATCGATGCGCAGGTCAAAGTCGCGGCACCTCTTCAGGATTTTGCGTCTGCGGACTACCTTCTTGCCGGAAAGATGACGGACGGCCGTTCGGCAGATCCGCGGTTTCCCAAACTGGTTTCTTCGCTCGCGACGGATTTCCGGATCACGAACGACGGTTTCCATTTTCCGAATCTCAACGTACGTTTTGGCGACGGTCAGCTGGATCTGAACGTTCAGCAGCGGGGATACGGACCGCAGGCTGCCCGAAAGATCGTCTCAAAGATCCGGGAGATCGAACTTTCCGAAGGATTCTTTGCGTCTTTGCCGGAAAATCTTCAGAGATCCCTCGGAGACCTTTCTCCCGCTGGCAGGTTCAACATGGACGCCATTTTTCTCTTCGACGGGACCTACTGGACGACGAACGGGAAGATCATCTCCAGCAATTTGAGCATCACGCACCCCAAATTTCCCTACCGTTTGGAAAATCTCCAGGGCCAGGTCGAATTGAAAGGGAATCAGGTCCACTTTCAGTTCCATTCCGCGCCCCAGCAGATTCAGATCCAGGGACACTTTACCGCCGCCTCGAAACAGCATCCGCAGCCGCCTTCCGGCTCCATTCGTTTCTGGGCGCAGAATATTCCCATTGATGACCGGCTTCT
This sequence comes from uncultured Planctomycetaceae bacterium, assembly GCA_964599445.1. GTDB lineage: Bacteria > Planctomycetota > Planctomycetia > Pirellulales > Thermoguttaceae > RGIG3701. The sequence goes on from CAZRGJ010000002.1 coordinate 18,939, forward strand.
GAATGCCTGCCCGGACAGCTCGGCAGAGTTCATCCGTACGCTTGAGCCGGCCGGCAATGTCCACATTCAGGGGGAGTACCGTTTTTTCATGGATCCGAACGAACCGCAGCAGGATCTCCAGCTGATGGTCGAGCTGCTTAAAAATTCGTGCCGGTACCGAGCCTTTCCCTATCCGCTGCGTAATCTGGAAGGGAAGATCTTCCTTCAGAATGACCTCATCTCAGCGCAGGAACTGCACGGAACGAACGGAAACGCAGAAGTCCGTCTTTCCTTCCGAAGCAGACTTCCCGAATCACCGGCATTTTCCGCAGCGTCTCAAAATTCTGCTCCGCACGGTACGGCAGACTGCGAATTGACCCTGACGGGAACCAGCATTTCGCTCGATGATGATCTGTACGCCAACCTTCCGCAGAATACCGCCGAGATCTTCAGGTACATTCAGCCGTACGGTGCCGTCGATATTCGGTACGAGTACCGCTCGGAAAATTCGTCATTCGCTGTCCAGCCCCCGGATGTTTCCGGAGCCGTTCCGGAATATACGGCACTCCTGGTCCATACCGCGAACGACAGTATCCAGCTTTCATTCCCAAAGATCCGCTATCGCCTTGAGGATTTCAAAGGGAGCTTCCTGTACCAGAACGGACAGTTCAGTCTTTCCGATTTCAGTGCCGCACACGGAAGTACCCGATTCTCCGGAAAAGTTTCCGGAACGATCCATTCTGCAGAGCACTGGGATCTGTATTTTGACCGCATCACGATCGATGAACTGCATTTCGACAGAGAACTGATGGGGACCATTCCGCAGGAAGCTCGCGTTTTGATCGCGTCTCGGAGACCCGATGGTGCACTTTATTTTAATGGAACCCTCCGGATCGCGCGGACCGCCGGAAACGAAATGCCGCTTTCGGTCGACTGGAGCGGTGACGTCGGCATCTCAAACGGTTCCATGGCGATCGGAGCGTTACCGATTTCGGGAATCAACGGCGGGATCCAGCTTGCGGGACACTGGGATGAGAAAAATTTTTACTGCGGCGGTGAATTGAAGATAGATTCCCTTTTCTACCAGAATATTCAGTTTACCGGCCTGCGTGGTCCGCTCTGGATCGATAATCGCCAGCTGCTTTTGGGCGGAGAGGCGGATCCGCTTATTCAAAACCACATCCTGCTGCGTTCTCAGGCCGCAGATTCCCGGAACGTTCGGCATTTTGCCCGTTCGCTGAATGCAAAGTTTGCCGGAGGGGATCTCAGCGGAACTTTTGCGCTTCAGTTCGGATACCCATCCACATTTCAGACGCGCATCATCCTGACCAACGGACAGCTCGAAAACTGCACGTATCTCACCGGAAATGATGAATTGAAAGGCAAAATGTACGGAAGCGTCACCCTCACGGGAAACGATCATTCTGTTCATTCTCTGCGCGGAAAAGGAGATTTTCATCTCTCGGATGCCGACATCTACAAACTGGGGCCGATGATGTCGCTTTTGAAGATCCTTTCTCTGAAGGAGGTCAACGATACCGGATTCAGTTCCGGCGATATGGAGTACCGTATCGAAGGAAACCACATTTACTTCAACAAAATCGACTTTTACGGAGACGCATTCAGTCTCATCGGAACCGGAGAGATGGACTTCAAGAGTCAGGTCGCCCTCACGTTCTACAGTGTGATGGGACGAAACGACAAAAAGATCCCCATCATCAGTCCGCTCCTGCACATGACGGGACGTCAGATGATGCTGATCAACATGAAAGGTCCGATCCAGAATCCCACGATCACGACGCAGCCGCTGCCTGCCCTGAACATGGCGATCCAGCAGATGGAAGAAGATCTTCCGCCCCCTCCCATTCTTCCGAGAAACAGTCGGCCGGGCATGACGCACTGACCGCTTTGCCGTGACGCACGGACCGTCTTGCCGTGATGCACTGACCGCTTTGCCGTGACGCACGGACCACTTTACGTGACGCACGGACCGCTTTGCGTGACGCACGGACCGCTTTGCGTGACGCACGGACCGCTTTGCGTGACGGTTAAGAGAGGGGCACACGTTGGAAATGGTTTCTTTTTCGGCCTCTCTCGTCAGGAATTTTTTTGAAGTTCTTTCATTTCTCCGCCGCGTCGTCCCACGTGAGGTTAAATTTTTTCAAATACTTTCGCAGACGGTCGGCGTCATTGGCCGTTTTTTTGTTTTTGCGGGATTGGGCAAACAGAATACGTCCCGCTTCTGAGATCGTGGAGGCCGAAGTACAGACACGCAGGACCTCCTGAAGCTGGATCTGGTCGAATCGGTCCAGTTCTGCGAGCTGCGGGAATCGGTCCGTCCATTTTTTCCAGCAGAAATTCTCCTGGGATCCCGGATTTTTTGCGCATCCGGATCTCCAGAGACGGGTGAGTCTGGCGATCTCTTCTTCTACGATCTCTTCGGTGATCCTTCCTCCTTCTGCGAGCGTTCCCATGCGGGTCATTGCCGCGTTCAGATCTCGGAAATTTCCGCACCAAAGTGCTTCCGGAGAACGGGCGAATCCCAGAAATCGCGCATGTGCGGCTTCATTGAAGGAAATGTGCTTTCCCGTTTTTTCCGCGAATCTCCGGATCTCGTACTCGATGTTCGGCGCGATGTCTTCCGGACGCTGTGCGAGTGAGGGAAGCTCGAATGTCCAGAGGTTGATGCGGGCAAAAAGGTCTTCGCGGAAGAGTCCTTCCTCGATCCGGAACTGGAGATCCCGGTTCGTTCCGCAGATGAGCTGAAAGGAGCTGGAAACCGGGTGGTCAGATCCGAGGGGGAAAAAGGTTTTTTCTTCGATCGCGTGCAGGAGCATCGCCTGTTCATCAAGTCCGAGTTCGCCGATTTCATCGAGGAAGAGGATCCCGCCGTCCGCTTCTTTCAGATACCCGCTGCGTGCGGAGACTGCGCCGGTAAACGCACCTTTGGTGTGCCCGAAAAGTGCCGCCATGGCCGAGTCTGTCCGAAGTGTTGCGCAGTTGACTTCAATGAATTTCCCGGTCAGCGAGAGGCGTTCTTTGCGAAGTTCGTGGATCTTGCGTGCCAGCTTGGATTTTCCGGAACCGGTCGGTCCGGTGATCAGAAGCGGATCGGTCGAGGCGACGGCGACTTTTTCGATTTGGGCAATGAGAGTGTTGAAGGCGGCGTTTTGGGTCTTGATCCCGGATTTCAGGAACGAAAGTGCATCGTCCGTCTTCTTCTGAAATCGTGCGGCCAAATGATCGTAGGTCGAGAGGTCCAAATTGATACAGATGATGTTTCCTGTTGGAGAAAGCTTTCCATTGGCGTCCTTCAGCTGGTTGGTCTGAAGGAGCTGTGCGGGAAAATGACGGGACTCCGTGAGGAGAAAAAGGCAGATCTGCGCGGTATGGGTTCCGGTCGAAAGGTGGACGAAATAATTTTCATTCTCCGGGTCAAATTGCTGTCTTTCGGTCAGATCAAAGAGGACCGAGTACATTTTCTGGAAATCCCAGGGATCCCGGCATTCGTAGATCTCACGGACGATCTCCGTTTTAGGAGAGATTTTTTGAATGTCCGGAATGAGAGCTTCCGCCTTTTCAAGAAATTTTTGCTGAATGAGCAGATGAAGCCGATCTACACAAAAATTCGACTGCTGGCAGAGTGCCACATTCGGCCGGTACTGATTCCAGCGGTCTTCTCCGTCGCCGCCGAGGAAGTCTTTCGTGGTCCCGAGGAAAGAGTAAACGACGTTTTTTTTCATGGGCGGATCTGGGGGCTATGGAAATCGGAAAATGGATCTTGACGAAAAATGCGTGCAGTTCCGGAGCGGACAGGAACTGCACTGAAATTGGCACGGTGAAACTACTTTTGACGGATCGCGTCGATCTTTTCACGCGCTGCCCGTGCGTTCGCGGTGATGGAGGACCAGTCCTGCTTCTGGATCAGCTCACGCTTCGCGATCCACGAGCCGCCAAGTGCCAGAAGATACGGACTCTCCACGTACGGACCGATGTTTTCCAGCGACAGACCGCCGAGCGGAAGATACTTCAATCCCAAATGTGCGTACGGTGCCGCGATGCTCTTCAGGTACTTCATTCCGCCAAGCGGTTCCGACGGGAAAAGTTTCAGTTCCCGGCATCCGAGAGAAACGGCCTTCTCGATCTCGCTGGGCGTCATGATCCCCGGCGCGAACGGAAGTCCGGCAGCCTGCGCGGCAAGAACGACGTTTTCGTTCAGCCCCGGCGCGACACCGAACGCGGCGTTCGCTTCCACGGCCTGCGCGACCTGCTCAGGAGTCAGGATCGTACCGACGCCGGCGAGCATTTCAGGGAGTTCGCGCCGAATATTCGCGAGTGCCTCCAAAGCCGCGGGTGTCCGGAGCGTCAGTTCCATCGCACAGATCCCGCCGTCCAAAAGAGCTTTGGCGGTCGGTACGGCATTCACCGCCTCATCGATGACCAGCACGGCGATCGCGCCGCACTCACTGACCTTCTGAAGCATTTCATCGGAAAACTGCGATTTCATGGAAATTTCCTTTCGTGAATAAAAAATTTCAGGAACTGAACAGCGAATGTCTCCATTTTACCATATTTTTAAAAAGATGGAATCCCGTCCTCGTTGGATGGTGGTGATTTTGGCATGATTTTGAAAAACTTTTCAGGAAAATGGAGACTGCGGCATGCGGGGGCTTGCTTTTTCGCCGGCATACGGTATAATGGGAGGAAATGGGGTTTTTCAGAGTCCGTTTTTTTGCTTTTGAAAAGGAACTCAGGTTTTTTCATGACCATTTTCAAAAAAATCATCGATCGTGAAATTCCGGCAGACATCGTGTTTGAGGATGATGTCTGTCTCGCTTTTCGCGATATCGCTCCGCAGGCACCGACGCATATTCTCGTGATCCCGAAGAAGGAGATCTCTGCCGTCGATGCTCTCTCCGACGAAGATGAAGCACTCGTCGGGCACATTTTTCTCGTGATCCAAAAACTCGCGAAACAGGAAGGTCTGACGGAAGGTTTCCGCGTCGTGACGAACAACGGGCTGATGGCGGGACAGACTGTGCCTCACCTTCATTTCCATCTTCTCGGCGGGCGTCCCTTCGGCTGGCCGCCGGGGTGAGGACGGACGGGACGGAGCTTTACGCAGGAGCTAACGCAAACAGAACGCATCGGACGCATTCATGAAAGAAAATTTGACCATCACGCTGAGGATCATTGACGGGATCGACCAGGGAAGAGCTTTCGAATCGTTGACTCTGCCGGTGGGCATTGGCCGGGAAGCGCAGAATACGATCCAGCTTCGGGATGAAAAGGTCAGCCGATACCATTGCCGGATCTTTGAGGAGGAGGGAGAGATCCTTCTCGCCGACCTGGAAAGCACGAACGGAACGCTGCTCAACGGTCAGCCGGTCAGTGTGCAGAGGATCTTTCCGGGGCATCTGATCGCACTGGGACAGACGCTCATCATCGTGGGGTCGCGGAAAGAGATCGCGCAGCGTCTTGCGTGTCTGGATGATCTTTCCATGGAAGATGCGGCACTTCGGATGCTCGTGGCCGGGAATCGTCCGGAATTTCTTCCCGAGTCGGTCGTGTCGGAAATGGAGCTCTACTCTTACGATGCGGCCGATGCGCTTCGGCGTCTGCACGGTATTCAGCCGCCGGAACTGCCAAAGGGGATGAACGCAGCGCAAACGGCGCAGCTGATGGAGATCCTCCTTTATCTGCGTCTTCGCATGAAGCTCCTGATCGAAAATGCGCGGCAGAACGAGATCACGGACCGGGTCTCGCTCGAGCCGAAAGACTGGCAGTGTTTTCTGGATCTCTTTACCCGCATTTCAGATTACGGTTTGGGATTGACGTCACGCGAGGAGTGATTCTGACCGGCGGCTGCCGGGCTGGCACCGGCAGTGGAGGGCCGCAGAACGGTGTGCCGCAGGACGGTGAATTGAAAAAATCAGAGAATGGGAGGAAAAATGAGGATCTTTCTGGCTGGGATCATGCAGGGATCGTTTCGGGAAATGGAGCTTCATCCGCAGGACTATCGTCTTTGGCTGACGGAGATGCTCGAGAAGTACATTCCTGGTGTGGAGGTCTACGATCCGTTTCGGAATCATGAGAATTCGATCCATTACTCTTACGAGGAAGGGAAACGTGTTTTCTTGGGGCACAATTACCTCTGCCGCGAGATGGATGTCGTGCTGGCATTCGTGCCGGAAGCCTCGATGGGAACGGCGATCGAGATGTGGGAGGGAAACCAGAACGGCGCGATCGTGGTGACCGTGACCCCTCTGAAGACGAACTGGGCCGTGAAATTTCTGAGCCACCATCTTTACGATTCGATCACAGAGCTGGAATCTGAGCTCATGTCCGGGAAATTTCTGGAAAGGATGGAGGAAATTCGCCAAAATTTGTCGAAGATGAGAGAAAATGGATAAATTTTCGTTCTCCCCCATTGACAAAAAGAAAATTTCTGCTAGAATACCGGGTACTTGATGGAAAATGAGTGGAAAACCTCTTCGTTTTTCGGAAAGTTCATAGATGGTGGACGTAGTTCAGTTGGCCAGAGCACTAGATTGTGGTTCTAGTTGTCGTGGGTTCGAGTCCCACCGTCCACACTTCAAAATCGGGATGTCTTGGAAAAGGCATCCTTTTTTTATGCCGTCTGTTTCCATAGTCCTGCGGAGAGCTGCGGAAGAGGGAGCCATGAAGTACTTGCGTTCTGGGATGATGTTGTCCAAATTTCTGAAACTGTTTTCCCGAAAAAACGGGATCGTTCTGGTTTTGTGTTCAGTCCTCCTGCTTCTTTTGGCGGGAAATGAGGCGCGGACTGCCGGAAAATGGGAGAGCAGCTGGGAGCGCGGAAACGGCAGAAAAGCTTCGGTTCCCGTTTTTCAGAAAGGAGAAACACTCACCGGACAGGTCGTTCGTGTCGCAGACGGAGATACCGTGACTTTGCTGACGCCGAAAAAACAGGAGATCAGGATCCGCTTTCAGGGGATCGACGCGCCGGAACGGGAACAGGATTTTGGAGCGCAGTCGCGAAAGAATCTGAATTCGCTCGTTTATGGAAAAACGATCCGCGTGAAAGTCGACAAAACGGACAAGCACGGGCGGGTCGTCGGCAGAGTCTGGCTTCCGCAGGGGAAGGGAGCGATGCTGGACGTCGAGGAAGCGCAGCTGCGTGCGGGAATGGCGTGGCATTACGAGTACTTCAATCATGAAAAGAAACTGGCGAATGCCCAGAAAGAAGCGCAGCGTGCCAAACGCGGGATCTGGTCTCGTCCGGATCCTGTTCCGCCGTGGGATTGGCGTCAGAAAAAGTGGAAAGAGAAACGCTGACGCAGAGTTTTTGGAGGAATTCGCGGAAAAAATGCCAAAAGAGCTTTCCGGCCCCTTTTTTTCCACGGCAGAATGTGGTATAATGCAGTAAAGTATTCCGAAAGACAGACGCCGGAGGATTTCCCATGAAAATGAACCGCGAAAAAAATACTGGCACCAACGCTGTGTGTTCGCAGACTGACTGCAGCACGGATTTTGAAATGCGTCCCCAAGCTGCGAGTTCCGGAACGTCCGATCCCGCTGTACCTGGGGACAGGATCTGCGGACGGCCGTCCTTTCCTCTCCTCCTGCTGCTGATGTTCTGCTGCGTGCTCTCTCTGGGAGCGAAGCGGCCGAATATCGTGATCATTTCGGCGTCCAATCTCGGATTTTCCGACTTGGGATGCTATGGAAGCGAGATCCGCACGCCGGCCATCGATAAACTGGCGGAAGAGGGGATGCTTTTCACTCAGTTTTATTCCTGCGGAAACAATGCGATGTCTCAGACCGCGCTGATGACGGGGCAGTATCCGCATCGTGTCGGAATGGGAGTGCCGATGGTCGATCTGGAGCTGAAGGGCTACCGGGGAAGCATCACACAAAGTACCATCACGCTGGCGGAATTCCTGAAATCGGCCGGATACACGACGCTCATGTCCGGAAAATGGGGACTCACGCGGCACTACAAGCCGAACGCACCAAGTTTTGCGTGGCCGCAGAATCGCGGTTTTGAAAAATTTTATGGGACGATCCTCTCGCAGACCTCCTATTTTGAACCGCAGTTCCTCATGATGAACAGTCTGCCGTATCCGTTCGGCGAGGAATACTATCATACGTACGCAGTCGCGAACGAGGCGGTGGAGTTCCTCGATCAGACGCGGGGACGGTCGAATCCGTTTTTCCTGTACGTCGCCTTCACGGCACCGAGCTGGCCGCTGCACGCTCCGGAAGAAGAGGTGAAGCGCTACGCACGGCAATACGTGACGGGGTGGGATCTGACGCGCTCGGCACGATTTGACGAGATGACGAAACGCGGACTTTTGCCGTACGGAACGCAGCTGCCGCCGCGTGATGAACGGGTCTCCGACTGGAGCCGGGTCGGAAACTACGCGCCATGGCATTCCCGCCGAATGGAGATTTATGCCGCGCAGATCTCGGCGATGGACCGCGGAGTTGGGATGATCATGAACAAGCTGAAGCAGCTGGGTGCGGATGAAGACACGATCGTGATCTTTCTTTCGGACAGCGGTGCGTCGGGAGCAGAACTTTCGCCGAAAACGAAATCCCGAAGCATTCCGGCGGAAACGAAGGAAGGCGCACCGGTTCAGGTCGGCAATATCCCGAGTTCCAAACCGGGAGGCCGTGCCGTTTTCCAGAGCTACGGCGTACCGTGGGCGAACGTGAGCAATACGCCGTTCCGCGGGTATGCAGAGTCGGTCTATGAAGGCGGGATCGCCGTTCCGTGCATCATTCGCTGGAATCAGTATTCCGATCCGGGAAAAGTCATTGAGCCGGTCCACATCATCGATATTTTGCCGACGCTCGTGGAGATCTCGGAGCATCCGTTCCCGAAAGAACTTGGCGGACACGACACTCTGCCTCCGGCCGGGCGTTCCATGGTCCCGCTTTTCTCGGTGAACTACCGCTCGGACCTCATGACGGCAGAGAACCGGAAACATCGGTACTTTTTCTGGGAAGTTCAGGGAAATATCGCGATCCGGCACGGATACTGGAAGCTGGTACTTCCGAGACACGGACGGCAGTGGGAGCTTTACCATATGGCCGCCGACCGGTGCGAGACGAAAAACGTCTTCATTCAGAATCAGACGAAACCGGAGATCGTCGAAATGATCGCCCGGTATGAACGCTGGAAAAAAGTAAATCGTGTCCAGAACTGGGAAGATGTTTCCGCTCATTTGCGTTCGACCCGCAAAAAATAGGAGATCCGGGGGAGTGCCCTCCGTTTTTCAGTTGTTTTTTTTAGATTTTTTGAATTTTTTGATTTGCCATGATTCGTATCGTTACGCCGGAAGATGCCCCGCAGCTCCTTGAAGTTTACGGGCACTATGTCCTGAACACGACCTTCACTACGGAAGAGATCCTTCCCTCTGTCGAAGAGATGGCAGAACGTGTCCGGCGGGTAACGCAGAAGTTCCCCTGGCTCGGTTTTGAAGAAAACGGAAGGATCGTCGGGTACTGCTACGCCGACATTTTCCGAACGCGGACGGCCTGGCACCGGACGGCGGAGCTCTCGATCTATGTGCATCCGCATCATGTGGAAGGTCATGTGGGGCACCGGCTTTACGAGGAACTCTTTCGACGGCTTGAGGAAAATGACGAGATCCACTCTGTCGTCGCGTGCATCACCCTGCCGAATGAACGGAGTGTGCGCCTGCATGAGAGTTTTGGATTGATCAAAAAAGCCCATCTTCCCGAAGTCGGTTTCAAATTCGGGTGCTGGATGGACGTCGGACTCTGGCACCGTGTGCTGGAAGAGAAAAGATAGACCCGCACCGGGATTCCGCAGAGCGCGGTCTGCCGAGTGTTTGGGAGACCGTTTTGTCCAGACCGCAGGCCATTTATCCAAACCGTTTCGTTTCCTGTTTCGCCGTCCCTGAGAGCGTTTTCCAATGCCCATCGTTCACCTGATCCCGAACCTTTCTCCATCCGGAGATGCTGCACAGCTCCGTGCGCTGGTACGTATTGCGAAAGTCGGCCGAATGGAAGTGCCGCGGGAGGGGGAGATGCACATTTTCTCGTTTTCTCCGGTCGATGAAGACGTACGGAAAGAACTGGAATCGGAAAATTCACGTTTTATGGTCTGGGTCCATGAGTTGCGTGCTCGGTTTGCTCCGGAAGTGTACTGGAAAGTCTTCTGGAAGATCCGGGAACTGCGTCTTCGACCGCGGGTAGTCCACGTGTGGGGGGAGGCCCTCCTGCGGGCGGGACTGCATCTGGCAAAACGGTTTCATGCCCGGTCGATCGCGACGCTGCGGCATGCGGATCCGTGGTTTTTCGCGGAAGATCCAGGACTCTTTGCGCGTTTTGACGCACTGACCGTCAACTCAAACGGCGTGAAAAATGCGTGGGAGGGGCGCGGGATCTGGGGAAACTGGCATCTTCTGCCCGATTTTCTGGATGCAGACTTTCTGAATGCAGGATCCTCTGCACGGAACGGCGGAGAGAATTTCAAGACCGTTGAAATCTTCAAGACCGCCGAAACTTCCGAGCCGGCAGGCGGGGCGAAAACTGCGTCTGCTCTGCGTGAGGAACTGCTTGCCGGCCTTGGGATCCCGTCCGATGCAGTCCTTGCGGCATGTGCGGGACCGGTCGCTCCGTGGAAACGCTGGCAGTGGGCCGTCTGGAGCATCGATTCCATCGTTCGGGTCTGTCCGCAGATGCATCTGCTCTTTTTCGATCCGGAACTGGAAGATCGGCGGGCGCGTTCTCTTTCATCTCAGACAGAACGGGAACGGCGTTCCATCGCAAAATTTACGCTTCAGTATGAGCGGGAGGCCATCGTGCATTTCGTGCCGTTTCGGCAGGAGCTTCAGCAGCTTCTTCCTGCTCTGAACTATTTCTGGGCGCCGCATTCGGTTTCTGGTGCCGGGTTGGCGATGCTGGAAGCTGCGCGAGCCGGAGTGCCGGTCATTGCGTCCGAAACGGAAAGTCTGGGCGAACTTTTTCCGCAGGGAGCGTGCGCCTCGGTACCGACGCATCACGAAACGACTGCCATGGCTGCCGCGACGTACCTTCTGGAAACGCACGCCGACCGCCGTGCCGAGCAGATCGCCACAGCACATTCCGCATTGAAAAAGTTCTCCGACGCCGCCCGTTTTGCGGACGCATACTTCAATCTCTACGCTCAGGACCTCTCCTGACCTGCGCCGTTCCCCTTCTTTTCGCCAAACTCCAGCAGTGATGTGAGGATCTGAAACAGCGCGGTATTGATGAAGTAGAGATTTCTTCCCTTGAATCAGACTATCCTTCAGGCATCAAGCCCATCTTACCGCGATATGCTCAAAAAATCGAAAAATTTGAGCAATAGAATCGTTTTATTAGAGGGTCTGGCAGTTTTGGTGAATTTGGGCAATTTCCGACTCGGAGAACCATGGCGTGAGTTCCTCAAGCTGGTCAGAAATGGAGGCTCCGAAAAGAAGGAAATCGTCGGAGGAAAGCGTGAATCGAACGCCTGCGTCGAAGATCTTTCGGATCGGATGCGGTTTTTGCGAGAGATCCATCGCGCCGAGGATCCGGTTGGAGGCCGGGGCGAGATTCAGGATCGTGCCGCGGTCGGCGAGAAATTTCAGAACGTCCGGTGATCCTGCCGCATGGATCCCGTGCTGGATCTCATCCGGGTCCAAAACTTCCACCGTGTGCCGGATCTCTTCCGGAGTGCCGAATTCCCCAACGTGCACTTTCCGCTGAAGTCCCGCATTCCGGGCAGTCTCAAAAACTTCGCGGAAAGCTTCCGGTTCCGCGGCATCTTCAACATCGTAGAGATCGATCCCATAGAGAAATTTGGCCCATTGCGGCGACTTTTCCGCAAATCGCAGATGCTTTTTCAGGCATAGAAGCTGATTTTCCGGAGAAATGGGCCTCTCGAACCCCAGATCGATCCGCAGTTCAAGCTCCGGTGCCGTCTGTGCGTGGACCTGCATGATGCCGCAGAGGACCTTTTCGAATTTTTCTTCAGAAACATCCGGATCTCTCCCGACATTGAAACTCGCTTCAAATCGGGAAACGCCGTCTTTCACGGCCTGCTCAAGAGCCGCCTGCGTACAGAGTGCCGTCCAGTCCGGGTATGGAACGAGGATCGGAACAAAAAAATTTCGGATCCACGCATTCAGCCGTCCGATGCCGATTTGGGGATCAGCTGCCCCCTGGGGCGGATCCAAGGTCTGAAAATCCGGCAGATGCGCGGCAAAAAGTTCCTCGACTCTTTCCCGCGCACCGCTGAGAAAAAGGTGCGCATGATGTTCATGCCAGCCCATGGTCTGAGTCCCTTTCCTCATCCCGCCAGAAAATCAGCATCGTCGCGCGATCAGCTCATCGATCTCTTTCTGGATCGATTCCAGGTCAAGCTCTTCGCTGGCTTCCAGAGCTTTCCGAAAATTCCACTCCAGCTGCGTTACGTCGCTTTCAACGTAGTCCATTTCCGACTCACTGAGCCGATCCACGAACGAGATGCCGTTCAGATGGTCAAACTCGTGCTGGACGATCCGGGCGGGGAATCCCTTGAAGACTTTTTTGACCGGCTGACCGTCCAGATCGAAACCGGTGATGGTGACTTTCGGCGAACGCTTGACTTTGGCGTAGATCTTCGGGAAGCTGAGGCAGCCTTCCTCGTCCTCTTCCGGTTTCCCGGCACCGAGGGTGATCTCGGGATTGATGAAGACGAATTCCTGGTCCTTGCGTTCCGCATCTCCGGTCGGATTCATGATGAAAAAGCGGTACGGCAATCCGACCTGATTGGCGGCCAGGCCGACTCCGCGGGTCTCGTACATGAGCGGGAACATTTCAAGGATCATCGCCTTGAGTTCCGCGTCGACCTTGCGCAGCGGCTTGCAGACCATCTTCAGAACGGGATGTGGGTACTTCACGACTTCCATTTTGGACCTCTGAGCTAAAATTTACTTAAATTTTCCTGAATGGGGTTAATTTGCGTATTCTACTCCCCATAGTATACCCGATTGAGCGCAAAACACGAGGGGGGGAGAGACGGATTCCGGCAAATTTTCCATTTATCTTTGGGAGAATTTTCGGGATTTTGGGGCAGGGGGATTGATTTTTCAGGAGAAGCGGGTAAAATGGCAGAGAAAAGCGAGATGGAAATGAAAGAAAAAAACGGAACGATGCCGTCGGCATTTCGGCGGGATGTTCGGTTTTTTCTTTCTGATTCCGAATGATTTCCCCCCACAGTACCTTTCCAATTTGAGGATGAACATGAAAAAAAATCTGACGATCTTGGCGATCCTTTCTGTTTTCGCGGCGGCTTTCTGGATGAACTCCGTCTGCTGTGCCGAAAATATCGTGACGCTCTACGCCGGAACGACGGGCAATCCGACGAATGACCCGAATATTCCGCCGAGTGAAGGGATTTACCGCATGGAGCTGAACATGGAGACCGGTGTGCTGGTGAACTGCGGTCTGGCTGCGAAGGCGAAAGGTCCGTCGTGGGTCACGAGTCACCCGATCCTCAAGGACGTTTTCTACGCCGCAGCCGGAAATGAAGACGGCACCTCGAAAGAAAGTCTCATCATCGCGTTCAAAAAGCAGGCGGACGGCTCGCTGGAACGCCTGAATTCCGTCAACTCCGGCGGAACGTGCGCGTGCCATATGAGCATCCATCCCAGCGGAAAATTCGCCGCCGTCGCGAACTACTGCAGCGGTCAGGTCTCCTTCATCGAGCTGAACGCCGACGGATCGCTCGGAAAAATGAACGCCGTCTTCAAACTGGAAGGCAGCGGACCGAACAAAGCGCGTCAGCGTTCTTCCTGTGCACACTTTGCCGCATCGGATCCGAATGGGAAATTTACGCTCTGCTGCGATCTTGGCGGAGACCAGATCACGTCCTACTTCTTTGACGAAACGGAAAAAATCTGGAAAGAAAACGCTGATTGCCCGCAGACCCGGACCGCATCGGGAGCGGGACCGCGTCATCTGGCCTTTGCGCCGAACGGAAAATACGTTTACGTCCTGAACGAACTTTCCTGCACGCTGGATGCGTTCGCGTATGATGAAGAGCTCGGGTCGCTGACTCTCGTGCAGTCCGCACCGATGCTGCCTCCGGGATACCGCGGCTCAAACAAAGCGGCGGCGATCGACATTTCCAAGGACGGCCGTTTCCTTTACGTCACGAATCGCGGGGCGAATCTGGTCACTGTCTTTGCGCTGGATGCGGACCCGGTCAACGGAGAAAAAATGGAAGCTGGTGTCGTATTGAACCCGATCCAGTACGTGCCGGCGGGTGGTGATTTTCCGCGTTTTACGGGTCTTGATCCGTCGGGGAATTTCCTTTTTGTGCCGTGCAAGAAGACGCACAATGTGAATGTTTTCCGTGTTCATCCGGTAACGGGGAAACTCACGCTGGTCAGTTCTGCGCAGCTTGCATGGTGCACGAGCATCGCCTTCTAAAACCAAAACATCAAAACATCAAAAAGTTTTTGAAGAGGGAGTCT
>CAZRGJ010000003.1:0-16262 GCA_964599445.1 uncultured Planctomycetaceae bacterium
GGTCTAAATGCATGGAATTCTCTCCATTTTTTCGTATTTAAAATCTGTTTGGGAATACGGACCGGCCGAGGCAGATCCAGTGGGGGGAGCGTGTCGGCAGATTCGGTATTTTGCGTTCTGCGCCGTTTTCCCCCTTTTCCTGTTCGGTGCAGGTCCTTAGTTTCCTGCCTGCCAGAGATAGCTGGCGCGCGGGACCATCATTTCACGGACTTCGTCTGCCTGGGACCGGACCAGCTTTTTCTGGGCCGCCGACATGAGGTCCGAGAGAGTCTGTTTCGGTCCATATTTGAAGATCTGAACGGAATCTTTGGAATGCCCGGTCAGCTCCAGTACCCGGTCGATCGCGTCTTCAAGGTATCCCTCGCGGTCCACCAGTCCATTTTTGAGTGCTTCCTCCGTCGTGAAGACTTCTCCCGTGGCCAGCGGGGTGAGCTGATCCGGAGAGTCCGCAAACTGCTTTCTTCCGGAGTAGATGACCTCCTTAAAACGTTTAAAAGCCGAATCGACCAGACTCTGGAAGATCGCGCGTTCCTTCTCGGTCATCGGCCGGGTCATGCTGCCCATGCCTTTGAGTTCGTGGCTTTTGATGGGATCTTCCTTGATTCCGACTTTTTCGGCAAGTTCGGAAAAATCGTAGCTGTTGATGATGACGCCGATGGATCCGGTCCAGGTCGTCGGTTCTGCAAAGAGAACGTCTTCATTTTCCGTTCCGCAGGCCATGGCAATATAGTACCCGCCGCTTGCGCAGACGCCGCCCATGCTGACGACGATGGGAATGTTGCGCTCTTTGCGGAGTTTCGTCAGACGGTGGTAGAAAAGGTCACTCGTACTGACGGCACCGCCCGGTGTGTCCATTCGCAGGACGATACCTTTGATCGAGGGATCCTCAAAAACATCGTCGATCTGGTCCGCGATGAATCCGTCATTCTCCATGATGGTCTCGCAGATCTCAATGACCGCGATCTTGAGGATGGAAGGATCAGCGGCACCGGCTGCATTGGAAGAAGGGAATGCGTCGGACGGTCCGGAGAGTACCGTTCGGGTGAGGGAAGTCTCCAGCGACATGCCGAGGACCGCACAGAAAATGAGAAACAGCATGAACGGCACAAGACATCCGGAACATCCCAGTGTGCATCCCGAAAAAAACGGAACCGCCCAGCCGCCTCGGGCAGGAACCACGATCGGTGCCGGCTGTGTCGGCGGGACCTGAGTATACGGAATGGAGGCGGAAGTCGGAGCCGTCGGAGGAATAAATGACTTTGCGGGTGTCGATGAAGCAGGTGCTGCGTATGAGTTCTGGTCCATGGACGATGCTTCGGAGTCCATGAAAGATTCTGAATTCAGGTTTTCGGACATTGGTTTTATTCTCCTTTTCCAGTTTGGAATTTTTTATTTTTCTTTGCTCCTCAGACGGAACGTGAGCGCAAAAAAAGATACATGATACGCTAAGTATAGCATATCAGGACAAATTGACCAATAGGGAAGCGGCAAATTTTTTCATTTTTTCTGCTGCTCCGTTAAATTTTTTGAAGAGGAGGACACATTTTTCTGAAAATTCCCCTGCTGCCTGAAATATTCTATTTCTCCTTCTGGACGCAGATCGAAAAATATGGAAGATGAAATTTCCCGGAAATCTTTCGTTGTTTGGGGGATTTTGGCAAAAAAGTTGCCCGAAATCGAAAATTGCTCTTGCGGAATCCTGAAAATTTCGTAAACTATGCTCTGTGAGCGTTTCCTGTTTCGGAAGCCCGGTTTCCATGGAACGGAGCCGTCCGAAAAGGAGATCATTTTCGTCAAGTGTTTAAAGGAGAACCAGGTGTTTGTTGCTGCGACTACCAACTGTTTCCGAAATATGCCTCTGGAACAGGCGCTGGAAAAAATTGCGGATCTGGAATATTCGCACGTGGAACTGATGTTTCACGAGTCCAATGACTATCTGAAACCTTCCGTCATTCAGCATCAGCTGCAGGAAGTTCATTGCCAGCTGAAGAATCTGTTTCGCCTGAATCCGACCTGTTTCAGTGTGGAGATCGATACGGAGGATACGGATGAGTACGTGCGCCAGTTCATCGCCTGTCTGAAACTTGCCCGCGTCATGCAGGTCGTCACCGTGACGGTTCGGTCCGCGCCGTGGGGATTTCCGTTCAACCGTGAAGTGGAACGGCTCCGCAAGTGCATGGATGAGGCCAATAAACGGGGGATCCTGCTGGGGCTTTTGACGGAAAGGGAGCGTCTGACGGAAGACATTGAGACGGCGAAATCGCTCTGTTCGTTTGTCCCGGGACTGAAACTGACGCTTGACCCAAGCCATTTCATCTACAAATATCCGGAAGGAAACCGGCCGAATTTCGAGAGTATTCTGGATCTGGTCAGTCACGTCCGCCTGCGCGACACGAAAGAGAAGAAATTTCAGGTCTGTGTCGGTCAGGGGGAGATGGAATTCGGTCAGATCATCGCGAAACTTCAGCAGAAAGGCTACCGCGGTGCTCTGAGTGTCGACATCGTGCCGGAAAAAGACCTGGATGTCGCGCAGGAAATGAGAAAAATGCGCCTTTTGCTGGAAAGTTTGCTTTAAGCCGGAGCTTGATCCCAATTTCATGAGGAAACACGAATGCTGAACCTGACGGAACGCTATGTGGAAGCTCTCGCGTGGATCTGTGAGATCCATGCCCAGCAGAGACGGAAAATGAATCAGGATCCGTACGTCAGCCACCTGCTGCGTGTCGGCGGTGCGGTCATGGAATGGGCGCAGAATGAAGAAACGGCACTCGCGGCTCTTCTGCATGACGCGGCGGAAGACTGCGGCGGTGAGGCGATGCTTCAGAAAATTTCTGAGCGTTTTGGTGAGCGTACCGCTTTGCTCGTGCGTGCGTGCAGCGATTCCCTGACGGAAGATCCGGAAGTGAAGCTCGACTGGCGTCCGCGAAAAGAGGC
Source organism: uncultured Planctomycetaceae bacterium (assembly GCA_964599445.1). Taxonomy (GTDB): domain Bacteria; phylum Planctomycetota; class Planctomycetia; order Pirellulales; family Thermoguttaceae; genus RGIG3701. Next base: position 2,935 of record CAZRGJ010000003.1, read on the forward strand.
GCACATTGCACACGCTGCCCATTCGGATGCGGATGCGCGTCTGATCATGATCTGCGATAAGATCGACAACATGAACGGAATTTTGCGGCAGTATGGTCAGATCGGGAACGAAATTTTCCAATATTTCCGCGGCGGAAGGGAGATCGGATGGTATTTCCGCGCCATGTTTGAAGCCCTGACTCCCGGAATGCCGAAACCGCTCGTTCTCGAAATGGATGCGCTCGTCTGCAGGATCGAGAACATCTGCGCACTGCCGGAGTAGAGCCTCCCTAAAAGAATACGCGGACAGGAACGGTGTGTTTTGCAGAAGTTCCTGTCCGTTTTGTTTTTAAAGGAATACGTGGATGGAATGAACTGTTTCCGGGATGGATCCGCTCAGATGAACGATCCGCTCAGATGAACGATTCGATCCCCTCGACGGTCTTCATGACGCACTCGCCAAGCCGATTCGGCAAAACGAAGCGGATGGTCCCGTTTTCCGTCTTTTTGTCGTGCAGCATTGCCGAGAGGACGGCATTGCGCGGAAGGTCCGGGACCTGCGTCGGAATATGGAGTGCCTCGAGCAGTGCGTCCTGCCGCACGGAAAGCTCCTGAAGCTCTTTTTTTTCCGGTTCCAGTTTCATCGCGAGTTTCGCGGCAAAACTCATTCCGATCCCGACCGCCTCGCCGTGCAGGTACGTTCCGAAACCGCAGAGTTTCTCCACCGCGTGTCCGAACGTGTGGCCGTAATTCAGGATCGCGCGCCGGCCGGACGTTTCCCGCTCATCTTCGATCACGATCTGGGCTTTCAGCTCGCAGGACCGGGCGATGATCCGGGCGAGGACGTCTTCCTGCCGTGCATTGACGGCCGAAATGTTCTGTTCCAGAAATGCGAAGAAATCCGCATCCAGGATGATGCCGTACTTCACGACTTCCGCTAGTCCCGCGCGATACTGCCGGTCATCGAGCGTCTGAAGGGACGTCATGTCCATCAGCACGCCCTTCGGCTGCCAGAACGCACCGATGAGATTTTTCCCCTGCGGAATGTTGATCCCGGTCTTCCCGCCGACGGAACTGTCCACCTGAGCCAGAAGTGTCGTCGGGACCTGAATGAACGGAACTCCGCGATTCAGCGTCGCCGCAACGAAACCGGCCAGATCGCCCACGACACCGCCTCCGACCGCCACGACGACTGTCTTTCGGTCCGCGCCGCATTCGATGAGACGCTCCCAGAGCATCTGCGCGACTTCGGGGCATTTACTTTCTTCGCCCGCTTCCACGACGCACAGATCGTTCGCGATGCCTGCATCCGCGAGGATCTCCGCGATCTTCATTCCGTAAAGCGGTTCCACGTTCGTGTCGGTCACGACGACGGCCTGCCGGGCACCAGGGACCCATTTTTTGAAGTACTCGCCGAATTGCGGGAAAATGCCGCTCGAGATGACGATCTCATACGGATTCGCGGAAAGGGAAACGGAAACGGTCTGCATGGGGAAACCTTTCGTGGGGATCAGGGGAAATGGAAGGAACGCGGATCCCGATCTTTCAGGAGATCTCGTGACTGTGGAAGTCTTCATTCATCAAATAGTCGTACACCGCCGGCGAATCGGCCCAGACGGAGCGCATGAAGTGCTTTTTCAGTCCCTGGAGCAGGGCGTTTTTCTGACTCCGCGTCAGTCCTGCGTGCCGGGTGATGGTGGAGAGCACATCATTTTCTTCCTGTGCGATCTTCGTGACGGAATACTGCCGCGCGAGCTGGAAGATCCGGATCTTCGTGATGCGGAACTCTTCGTCCACCGTGCCGAGCTGAAGTTCCAGAAAACGGAAATCTCCCTGCTTGGGGATCACCTGCGCATTGCGTCTTGCGGAAACGAGCTTCACGCCGTCGTTGACCTGCCAGCCGGTCTCGTTCTGCCAGTACGCGACCATCCGTTCAGAGTCCAGAATGACGTAACGGTACGCCGGTTCCAGCCGTTTCGGACGTTCCACGGGCTGGATCCCCCCCTCGGCCTGAATGTCTTCGGAGGTCTCTTCAGAAGAGCCGATGGCCGTTCCTGAACCGAACGCACCGATCGCGTTCTCGGAAGACGCCCCTCCGAAACCGAACGTGATTTTCGGAGCCGCCGGCCGGGGCGAAGTTTCGGAAACGGATGCGGAAGGAGCCGGACCTGCGGAAGACGCTGAACTTCCAGCAGCTCCCGCCGCTTCCGCTTCCTGTTCCTTTTTCCTGGCCAGTGCAGCCTGACGGCGCAATTCCGCCAGAACTTCAGGCGCAGGCGGCGCCGTTTCTCCATCCTGAGACGGAACGACGAAGATCGTCCCGCATTTTGGGCATTTTCGGAGTTTCCCAGCATATTCCGCCTTGATCTTCATGCCGACGCGGCATCCATGGCATCGAACCGTGATGGTTTCGCTCATCTTTTTCTCTCCCGATCTTCCGGATTCAGGTCAGTGGATCAGTTTTCGGTTTTTTCATTCTGCGTGTCCGTTCCGCCGGCAGGTTTTGCCTGGGAATGCAGGTAGCGCAGCTGGGCGAGCTGGGCTTTCTGGAGTGCTTCTTCTGCGGCGGCATGATTGCCGGATTTGCTCGCAAGTGCACTCATCGCGACAAAACTGAACGGATCTTCCGGTTCCAGCTCGCAGACGAGTTCCGCATGATCCAGGCATTCCTGAAATTTGTCGAGACGGCAGTAGAGCATACTCAGTGCCGCGTGCGGAAGTGCGTAGTCCGGATGATCCCGGCAAAGGTCTTCCAGTAGCTGCACTGCCTGGATGACGTCCCCCTTTTCTTTGAGTGCGATCGCTTCGTCGTATCGTGCCTCTTTGGTCAGATCTGCCATTTTTTGTCCCTTTCTGTCATGGCGAGTGGATCGGATTTTCCATAATTGGATGAGGATCTGTGATCCATCAGTGTGCAATTATATCAAAAAAACGCCAAATTGCAAACGGGATGAACCTGGGAAATAGAGGTTTTTTCGGAAATTTTCCATGATTTTATTTGATGGAATCCACAAAAAGTGAAATCTTTTGACTTTTTCTTTAATGTTTTTCAGGAATTTTCCGACGGGGGGCTTGAAAAATTTTTTAAAATGAGGAAAATAAGCATCAGAAAATTTCCTGAAAAACCTCGGTGAGCCGATTGATCGAAAATCGTTCCGTTTTTGGGACCAAAACTGCACGCACAGGATAAAATTGGGGGAAGACCCTTCTTCTCCATTTTTCCTGACTGGCAGTTTTTTCCTAAATTTTAAACTTTTTTTGAAACATTTCCGGAATATTGCTGAATATCCATTGCCAAAGTTTCAAAAAAGAAGTACATTATGGAAAAGTATCCGAGGTAAAGCCGTTTTTGGGATTTTATCTTCGGCTCTGCTGATGCCGGAAATGATAAAATTTTGTCGAAACGGATAAAATTTGGAAAACGGCATCCATGTGTTCTGTTCAGGTAAGGGATCAGGAGGAGAACTTCTGAACGGAAACTGCAAATCAGAGGCATTTGTGCCACAAAGGAAATCCCAGTGAAAATACACCCAACAGCAATAGTCAGTGACGAAGCCAAAATTGCGGACGATGTAGAGATCGGACCGTTCTGTATCATTGAATCGGACGTCACCATTGGTGCAGGCTGTGTTTTGATGGCCCATGTTTCTGTGAAAAAGGGCGTGACGCTCGGCGAAAACAATACGATCCATGAAGGCGTCGTGCTCGGAGGCAAACCTCAGCACATCTGTCTGGATGGCGAGTACGGCGGGGTGCTTATCGGGAACAGAAATACTTTCCGCGAAAACTGCACGGTCCACTGCGCCATGTATCCGGAAAAGAACACGATCATCGGCGACGATAATTTCCTCATGGTCAATGCTCATGTCGCGCATGACTGTGTCGTCGGGAGTCATGTCATCATCACGAACAATGCGATGCTTGCCGGCCATGTGCGGGTCGATGACCGCGCGTATATTTCGGGCGGCGTCGCCATTCATCAGTACTGCCAGGTCGGCACGTTTGCCATGGTGGGCGGGAATGCGCTTGTGGTACAGGATGTTCCTCCGTTCGTGAATGTAGACGGCGGTTCGTCGCTGGTCGTCGGCGTGAACCGGATCGGCTTGCGCCGCGCGGGGATCCCGAGTCAGGAGATCAATCGGATCTATGAAGCCTACCATGTGCTGTATGAAGAAAAGCGGACGCTGAGAGAATGTGCGGACGTGCTTCGCGAACGTTTTCCGGAAGGCATGGCATCGAAATTTGCCGATTTTGTTGCTGCCAGCCGGCGCGGATTCATTCCGGAACGCCGTACGCCGAGCAAACCGCTGAAGCTGGTGCGTGTGGAAGAGGAAGAAAAGACGGTCTCCATGCCCATGCCCGAAGCGGCTCCGCAGGCCTCGCAGGAAAATCAGGGAACTGACGGCGAGAGCCAGCCGATGCGCGCGATCGGCTGAGTGCCGTATTTGCCGGATCGGTCTGCAGCCCGAGCCTGGCAGAAATGTGCCGGGGTGAGAGAGCGCGGACAAAAACCGGAAGTAAAATGAAACACGAAAAGGTCGGGAAACCGTTTCTTTTCGTGTTTTTTTATGCTTTGAGATGCCGTCATTCCTTCGGGATGGAAAATTTTTGAGATGCTGGGATAAATGGGACGGCTGGTCTGATCCGTAAGAGTATTTAAAATGCAAGGTGTGCGCAAATTGTGCAATCGTGTCCGGGTGAAACCGGAGGCATTTAGTGAGAAAACGGACTTTTTTTCTGCCAAAATGTCAATGACACGAATTTTGTATTAATATAAGTATCGCGAAAAACGTCAGCAAAATGACAAAATTTGACATTTCATAGAATTTTGGAGGTCCAACCCATGGCCAAGAAAAAGTGTGCGTGTGCCTGTGAGAAAAAATCGGAACTGAATATCCAGCCTCTTGGAGATCGTATCGTTGTGGAGCGTGACGAAGCGCAGAGTATTTCCGCCGGCGGTATCTATCTTCCCGAAACGGCGAAAAATAAACCGTCGCGCGGCATCGTTGCCTGCACGGGAAACGGCAAACTGCTGAAAGACGGTTCCCGTTCGGAACTTCAGGTCAAGGCCGGCGACCATGTGCTTTTCCTGTCCTACGCGGGTGAAGAATTCAAACTTGACGGCAAAGAATACCTGCTTCTGCGTGAAGAAGACATCCTGGCCATCATTGGCTGATTCGGCAAATCAGGTAGAATGCAGAAGTAGAATATAGAAACAGAACTCGAAAATAAATCAAGGAGATTGAAATATGGCGAAGATGATTGCGTTTGATCAGGAAGCCCGTGATGCCATGCGCCGCGGCGTGTCCAAACTGGCTCAGGCTGTGAAAGTGACCCTTGGTCCGCGCGGCCGTAATGTCATCATCCAGAAGAGCTTCGGCAGTCCGCTCGTGACGAAAGACGGCGTGACGGTCGCGAAAGAAGTCGATCTGGAAGACGTCTATGAAAACATGGGCGCCAAAATGGTCCGCGAAGTGGCCAGCAAGACGAACGACATCGCCGGCGACGGAACCACCACCGCGACGCTCATGGCGGAAGCGATCTTCAATGAAGGTCTCCGCGCTGTCGTTTCCGGAGTGAATCCGCTTCAGATGAAACGCGGTATCGACAAAGCCGTCGCGGACGTGACGGACGAACTCCACAAGCTCTCGATTCCGATCCAGACCGAAAAAGAAATGGCTCAGGTCGGAACGATCGCCGCGAATAACGATCATGAGATCGGTGAATTCCTGGCACAGGCGATGAGCAAAGTCGGTAAAGACGGCGTCATTACGGTGGACGAAAGCAAATCCCTCGCGATGGAAGTCGAATACGTCGAAGGTATGCAGTTTGACCGCGGCTACCTGTCTCCGTATTTCGTGACCGATCCGAACACGATGCAGTGCGTGATGGAAGACGCCTACATTCTGGTCTTTGAAAAGAAGATCAGCAACATCAAGGACCTCCTTCCGGTTCTGGAAGCCGTCGTTCAGACTGGCAAACCGCTGCTCCTTCTGGCGGAAGATATTGACGGTGAAGCACTCACGACGCTGGTCATCAACCGTCTGCGCGGTTCCCTCCAGATCGCGGCCGTCAAGGCTCCGGGTTACGGCGACCGCCGCAAGGCGATGCTGGAAGACATCGCGATCCTCACCGGCGCGACGGCGATTTTCGAGAACATCGGCAAGAAACTCGAAAACGTGACGCTGGAAGACCTTGGCCGTGCGAAGAAACTGGTCATCGACAAAGACAATACGACGATCATTGAAGGCGCCGGCGACATCGAAGAGATCAAAGCCCGCATCGCGCAGCTTCGCCGTGAGATCGGCAACGCGACGAGCGACTACGACCGCGAAAAGCTGGAAGAACGTCTTGCGAAACTCTCCGGCGGCGTCGCGAAAGTCCTCGTCGGTGCGGCTACCGAAAGCGAAATGAAAGAGAAGAAAGCCCGCGTCGAAGACGCTCTCCACGCGACCCGTGCGGCCGTGGAAGAAGGGATCCTCCCGGGCGGCGGTGTTGCGCTTCTGCGTGCCAGCTCGCTGGTGAAGGCTGACGGTCTGACCCAGGATGAAAAGATCGGCTACGATATCATTCTGCGCGCCTGCCGTGCTCCGCTTTCCCAGATCGCAGCCAACGCCGGTAAAGACGGCGGGATCATCTGCGAAAAGGTCGCGGAAGGCAAAGGCAACTTCGGCTACAATGCGGCGACGGACAAATTCGAAGACCTGGTGAAATCCGGCGTCATCGACCCGACCAAAGTCACGCGCACGGCACTTCAGAATGCGGCAAGCGTCGCGTCTCTGCTGCTGACCTCCGAAGCTCTGATCGCCGAGAAACCGAAGGCGGACGCTCCGGCTGCTCCGGCCGGCGGCGACATGGGCGGAATGTACTAATCGGCGGACTTCCTCTTCGGAGGACCCCGCCATACGGTAGATGAAAGGACTGGGTGAATGGCTTTCGACGAAATGTTGAGAGGACTTTTGCCCGGTCCTTTTTGTGTGAAGGCTCCGCATTCTTTTTCAGATTTTGAGAGGGACGCATGACGGCTGAATTTCTGACGCAGACACCTCCCGGAAAGGGGGCGATCGCAGTGGTCTCCCTTTTTGCAGAAGATCCCGCGAAGATAGTGTCTTCTTTTTTTGCCCCCCGTTCCGGCCGTCCGCTTGGGGAGTATCTTTCCGGGGAGATCGTCTATGGTACGATTTTTGAGGAAGATGTTCTGGTTTGCCCCGTCTCGGAGAACGAAATGGAGATCCACTGCCATGGCTCTCAGGCAGCGGTCGCCCGGCTGGGGGAACTGCTTGAAGAGCAGGGGGCGGAGGAGATCTCGCGGGAAATGTGGATCCGACGAAATTTTTTGGAGAAGACCGAAAATCAGCGGTTGGCGTTTCAGGCTCTTTTGGGGGCGGAAACGGAAAAAATCGCCAGGATCCTTCACGACCAGTTTGACGGTGCGTTTGAGAGAGCCGTCAAAGCAGGTGAAGATACGCAAAAATGGGACGAACTGGCATGCCATTTGACGAAACCGTGGAAGGTCGTGATGGTAGGGAAACCGAATGTCGGGAAAAGCTCGCTTTTCAATCGAATTCTTGGATTTCCGCGTGCGATCGTCTACGAAAAGGCCGGGACGACGCGCGACATTCTGCGGGAAAAAACGGTTTTGGACGGCTGGAATGTGGAGCTGGTCGATACGGCGGGGCTTCATGAATCAGCGGATGAGATCGAGCGCGAAGGGATCCGGCGTGCCCGAATGGAGATCGAGTCGGCCGATCTGATCCTCTGGATCCGTGAGGCGCAGGAACGTCGGGATGCGTCTGAAATTTCGGAGTTCCTGGATATTCCAAACATTTTGAAAGAAAAACGGCTCCTGACGGTCTGGAATAAATCGGATCTGGTCTCGAAATCCGAGTGGAACGGGATGGAGATGCTGACGGAGGCGGAGATCGCGGTCTCGGCACTCCAGGAAACGGGGATGGAGCTGCTTCTGGAACGGATCGTCCGTACTCTCGTTCCGGAGGAACCGCTTCCTGGAACAGGGATCCGGCTCTGCGGAAATGATGAAGGCACCCACTGGGCGCAGGGGCCGAGCGTGTGAGCCTCTGAGAAGAAAACGAAATACTCCGTGAGGAAAACTGGAAGGAGTTTCCCGATGAAATTTAAAAAATGTCTGATTTTTGGAGCCAAAGGGCAGCTTGGGACGGAATTCTGCCGTCAGCTCGGTGAGTGTGCGGTCCCGGTAGATCTTCCGGAGGGAGACATCACGAACCGGTTTGCGGTCGAGGAGATCTTCAGCGGCGTGAAACCGGACGCAGTTTTGAATGCCGCAGCCTTCACGGCGGTCGACGCGGCAGAGCAGCAGCCTGCGGTCTGTCGAAAAGTAAATGCGGTCGGGCCGCTTTATCTTGCGCAGGAATGCGAAAAACGAGGGATCCCGCTTGTGCACATCAGCACAGACTACGTTTTTTGCGGAACTCAGAAACGGGAACCGCTCACGGAAAAAGACGAACCGGCACCTCTGGGGGTCTATGCCGAGACGAAACTGGAAGGGGAACGCAGCATCCAGAAGACGCTGGAAAATCATCTGCTCCTGCGGACCTGCGGACTCTATGGAAAATTGGGAGCCAATACGCTGGGAAATTTCGTGGAAACGATGCGTCGGCTCGGTGCGTCACGCCGCAATCTCCGCATCGTAAATGACCAGCACTGCACGCCGACGTGGGTCCCGAATCTCGCACGGGCCGCGCTTTGGCTCCTTGAAAATGAAAAGTGGGGCCTTTACCATACGGTCGATCAGGGAGAGACGACCTGGTTTGATTTCGCGCAGGAGATCTTCCGTCTCTGCGGTCTCGAAGTCGAAGCGGGCCCCATTTCTACGGCAGAATGGAATGCGCCGGCTCCGCGTCCGCTCTACAGTGTGCTCGATACGGCGAAATACCATGCACTTGGCGGACCGGAAATGCTTCCCTGGAAGGAATCGCTCCGAAAATATCTTGAATCGTGAGATTTCTTGAGGCCGCTCTTGAAATATCGGGCGGATCCATAAAAAACTCCCGCAGCGGGCATTGCGTCACTGCGGGAGTTTTCCGTTTGAGGCGAACGGCTGGGACAAAAGGCTCATTCGCTGAACTTTTTCACGATCGCTTTGTCGAAATAGTTGATCTCCATACCGGCATCCACGACGATTTTTTGGGCATTGATCCCGCTGGAACGGGGACTCAGGAGAAAAACGGCGACGTTGGCGGCTTCTTCTGTTTCGACGGCGCGTCCGCGCGGGATCACCTGTTCGGCAAACAGATACGAGTCGACGTATCCCGGAATTCCGGCCGAGGCCGACGTTTTCAGCAGACCGGGAGCGACGGCATTGAAGCGGATCTGCGAGAATGTACTGAAGGACTTGGCCAGAAACGCCAGCGAGGAATCCAGCGCGGCTTTGATCGGTCCCATGTATCCGTAACTTTCGCTCGCCATCCGGGTGGTCGAGATCGAGATCGTGATGACCGAAGCGGTCCGGGAAAGCAGATCCTGAAATGCGTTGGCCAGTGCCGTCAGCGAGAAACACGAAATGTTGACGGCCTGAAGAAACTGCTCGGCCCGCGTTTCATGGAAGGGTTTCAGACCGTCGGAGTAGTCTGCGAACGCAAGCGAGTGGACCATGCCGTCAAACGATCCTGCAGAATGCCGGGACGCGATCTCATCCCGCAGACGTTCGATTTCCGCCTGTTTTTCCACATCGCAGCAGTAGATCTCGCCTGCGTCGGCGATTTCGGGGAAAATTTTTGCGGCTTTCTGCCGGATCGTATCGTTCAGGACGACCAGGACACACTGTGCGCCGCAGTCCAGAAGATCGCGGGTGATGTGGTACGCGACGCTCTTTTTGTTCGCGACGCCGAAAATCAGGAATTTTTTATCTTTCAGGAGCAAAAAATCGTTCATTTTGAGGTTTCTTTCTGAGGTTTTGGGAAAATGCTGAAGTCTTGGGGAACGTTAGCGTGATTTTCTGGATTCTTTTTCGGTTTTGGGGCGGCGGAATGCAGGAAATGGCGGAAAACCATGCTTTTTTCCCGAGATGCACTAGTCGAGCCGGAAAAGCTTCCGCACCGCTTTGAGCAGTCCGCGCTGATTTTCCGGGTTTTCGCCTGCTTCGTGCAGTGAGGTGAGCGTCGGGTGGAGCAGTTTGTTCACGAGCCGGTCGAAAGAGTACTCGATCTCCCGTTTTTCCGCGTCGGTCAGATTTGGAAGTTTTCGGAAAAGACGCTCCAGTTCCTTTTCCTTCGGCTGGTCCCAGTACTGACGCAGTTCCGAAATGACCCGTCCGGATTTTCGATGCCGGATGTCGAGCAGGAATGCGTGAAGCTGTTCGTTGACGATTTTTTGAGCCGCCGGAAGATCCCGTTCCCGTGCCGCCTGATTCGCATCGCAGACGCTCTGCAGGTCGTCGACCGAGTAAAGGTAAACATTTTCCAGCTGCGTGAGCCGTGGGTCAAAATCCCGCGGAACGGCCAGGTCCAGCACGAAAAGAGGCCGGAAATTCCTCTGGTTTTCCAGTGCCCGGAATCGTTCCAGCGTCACGATCGGCTCCATTGCTCCTGTGATGCTGACGACGAGATCCGCTTCCGTCAGTGCCGCGTCAAGCTCTTCCCAGGGACGTACATTTCCCTGAAATTGTTCTGCCATCCGCCGTGCTTTCTCGATGTTTCGATTCACGATCGTGATGGTCTTCACCCCTTCATCGCGAAGGTAGAGGAGCGTTTCTTCTGCCATTTTTCCGGCACCGATGACCAGCGTGTGCTTGCTTTCGAAATGCTCAAAGATCTGCCGGGCGAAACAGGAGACCGCGATGCTCGGCACGCTCGTTCTGTACTGGTGAATGGCGGTCTCGGCCGTGACTTTTCGCGCGATATTTCCCGCACGCTGAAACGCGGAGTGAAGGAGCGGCCCGACCGACCCGCATTCTACCGCCAGATTGTACGCGGATTGGACCTGCCCGCCGATCTGTCCTTCACCAACGATCATACTGTCGAGCGACGACGCGACCATGAAGAGATGGTGGATCGCCTTGGCGCCCGTCAGCTGAAAACATTCCGCCTTGACGGTCTCCAGATCCTGGCCTTTCAGCTCGGACCAGAACTTCAGAAGGGTCTCCAAACCGGCTTCTGGATCTTTGGGAAATGCCGCGGTTTGCGTGTCTGGAGGAAATGTGCCGGAATTGGGAGAGGATCCCGGAGGATCGCCAGTCATTCTTTCGTCAGTCTCCAGTTCCAGCGCGGCATAGATCTCAACGCGATTGCACGTCGAGAGAATGACGGTTTCCAGTTCCGGATAGCGTGTGCGTAAAAGTCCAAGTGCCTCACGGATCTGAGCCTCGGAAAATGCGAGTTTTTCCCGCATGGAGACTCCTGCTTCCCGGTATCGGCATCCTAGGGCAAGCCAGATCATGAGCGCACCTCCGTTTCTTCTTCAGGATTTTCTGGTCCCGGTGCGTTCTGGTCCCCTTTTTCCTGAAGTACTGGAAGTTTCGGAGCATTTTCCTGCTGCGGGCTGGATAGTAGCGAGGGGGTCTCTTCCGGGCGAGTTTCTTCCGGGGGCGTCGGAATTTCAGCCGGGATACTGCGGTGCTGGGAGAAAATGACCAGTCCGAAAAGCGTGCACAGCGCGATGAAATTCAGGATGGTCCGGAATGCGATCTGCGGTCCGGCATTGGCCCGTTTCCAGAAAAATCCCATGAGGAGGGAGAAAATGAACCAGAAAAGAAGTCCCATCGTGCCGAGGACCATCCAGTCGGCGAGGAAATAGGCCGGGTCTTTTTTCAGGGTGTCCATGACGATTCCGGAAAGGACTCCGAGGGAGAGCATTCCGGCCGCGAATTTCAGAGAATGCTGATTCAGCGTGTGGAGCCATTCCAGCGACGGAAGCGGAAAGCGGATTTTCTGTACGGACGTGATGCGCGGATGCTTCAGATTCCAGGTTTGCCGAAGGTACATGATCCCCGAAAAGAAACCGAAAAAAATCGAAACGGCCGCGCAGAGCATACTGATCCCGTGAATGCCGGCCCATACTTTGGAGGCGGGTTCTGTGGCAAAAGGAGTGGTGTCTGCCGCGAAGATCCCGATCCCCAGCAAAATGACGGCCGTCAAAAGAAGGTAGAGTCCGGAAATCTTTTTACGGCGTACCGATGAAGACCCCATCGCGATGCCAATCAGGATCCATACCAGAACGAAAAGCGCATCCTGCGGAGAGGAAAGCGGGATCCTGCCGGAATCGAAGATCTGGCTCGCAAGAAAGACACTCTGTGCCAGAAGCCCAAGTCCGAGGAGTATCTGTCCGGTCCGTATCCACGCCTCCGGCTTTCTGCAAAGACGGACGATTTCGAGGATCAGTGCCAAAACATAGCAAATCGCTGGAAATTCCATAAAATCTGCCTCTCGTTAAGGATGGGGTGCTTTTTCAGAAAACCGGTTTCCTGAATTTTAGAAAGTGCGGCACGTTTTGGATGCCGCACTTGGACCATTTGCCGGAAGACTACATTTTTTCGACAGTCTGGATGCCGAGAAGCTCCAGTCCCTTCTGGATCGTACGGGCCGTCAGGTCGCAGAGGACCAGTCGGCTGTCGCGGATCTCTTCATTTTCGGCACGGAGGACCGGGCAGTTTTCGAAGAAGGAACTGTACTTGCTCGCCAACTCGTAAAGGTAGGCGGTCAGGAAGTTCGGGCGATTGTCCCGCGCTACGCCGTCCAGTGCTTCACCGAAACGGATCAGCTCCATTGCCAGGGCGCGTTCCGTCGGATGCGTGAACTGGATGCTGGACGTTTTGCAGATCGCGGACGCATCGAAACCGCCGCGGGAGAAAATGCTCCGGACTCGGGCGTAGGCGTACTGCATGTACGTCGCGGTGTTCCCATTGAGCGCGAGCATTTTATCGTACGAGAAGACGTAGTCGCTTTCGCGGTTCTGCGAAAGGTCGGCGTACTTCAGGGCGCCAATGCCGATTTTCTGTGCCGTGTCTTCGAAATCTTCTTCCGGGATATTTCCGGCTTCATTCTGACGCATTGCGGTCCGGGCGCGTTCGACGGCTTCGTCAAGCAGACCGTCAAGTCCCACCGTATCGCCGCTGCGCGTTTTGAACGGTTTGCCGTCCTCTCCGAGGATCGTGCCGAACTTCACGTGGCGCAGATCCACGCCTTCGTAGCCCAGCATACGGGTCACTTCAAAGAAGTTCACGAAATGCTCGCTCTGGCGATGGTCCACCACATAGTAGATCGCGTCCGGCTTAAAGGTTTCCATTCGGTAGAGGAACGTCGCGATGTCGGTCGTGGAGTAGAGGTACGCGCCGTCTTTTTTCTGAACGATCATCGGAGTTTCGCGTCCCGGGA
>CAZRGJ010000003.1:16272-32188 GCA_964599445.1 uncultured Planctomycetaceae bacterium
GCAGACGGCTCCTTCGCTGTCCGTGGCGAGTCCCTTTTCGCGCAGAAGCTCCACGACGCCCGGAAGCCGGTCATTGTAGAAGCTCTCGCCGTTCGTTTCGTCAAACTGAATATCCAGACGCTCGTACGCCCGGTCGATCTCCTGGAGACAGTACGGCATGATCTTTGCCCAGAGTGCGCGATTTTCCGGATCGCCGGCGTGCAGACGTTCTGTTTCTTTACGGCACTCATCCGCCGCTTTTTCGTCGGCGTCCATTTCTTCGCGTGCGATGCGGTAGAGGCGCAGAAGTTCCATGATCGGATTTTCCTGGAACTTTTCTTCGTCAAGATAGTGTTTCCATCCGTAGAAGATCATGCCGAACTGCGTGCCCCAGTCGCCCAGGTGATTGTCGCGGATGACGTTGTGTCCGAGGAATTTCAGAATGCGGCTCATCGAGTCGCCGATGATGGTCGAACGAATGTGCCCAACGTGCATCGGTTTCGCCACGTTTGGAGACGAGAAGTCGACGATGACGGTCTTCGGCTCACTGACGGCCGGGATCCCGAGACGTTCATCTTTCGCAGCGTTTTCCAGTGTTCGGATCATCCATTCCGAGCTGATTTTCAGATTCAGGAAACCGGGACCTGCGATCTCGACCGACTCGAAAAGTGCCGCAGCCGTCGGATCTGCGAGGCCATCCGTCCGGATCATTTCCGCGACATCGCGCGGTATTTTACCGAGAGATTTTCCCATGGCCATCGCAAAATTGGCCTGGTAGTCGCCAAATTTCGGATCGGCGCATCGGCTGATCATGCCGAGAAATTTGTCCGGAGTTTCCGAATACTTTGCCAAAACCGGTTTGAAAATCTTTTCAAGAAGAGCTGGGATCATTTTTTTCTTCTTTCTTTTGTCTCGGGGACTGGATGAAGGAAACGCAAATACGATGCTTCTATTATAGACGAAAATTTTTTCCTTTCAACCCCCCCAATGTCGAAACTTGCCGAATGCGTTCTTTTTTTGAGTGCTTTTCGTTCGGAATGTCCCGATCGTCCGTTTCCCCCTGTCCCGGAGAGAGCGTTTTCCTGTTCCGGAGAGGGAAGAGCAGAGAGCGGTGGAAGAATGAAGGAAAAAAGAAAAGAAGAACAGGGAATGCGCCCAGCATACCCAGGCTGATGGTTCACTGAAAGTGAAAAAGTTGGAAAAAATAAGATTTTGGAGAAATTTTTAGTTTTTTGAGGAAGAAAATCATGGAAAAGGAAAAGATCTCCTGAATAAAGAAAATCGCTATTGACAGAATGACCGGAACGCTGTATTTTGCGCGCGGATAATCAGTCCCAATATGGGGGCGTGAAGATGAAATTAGAGGGTGATTTTCAGATCGGGAGGATGTTTTGAGCAGATTTACGGCATTGGAAAAGAAAAATTTCAGGCGCGCCTTTTATCTTTCCAGTGCAGTATGGAGCCTCGGCAATGCATTTGCGAGCGGGATCGCAGTCCTTCTCCTGCTCACGCATTGGGGTGGTCTTCCATGGGGAACGGCTTCGATGCACGCATTTATTGCGCCGATCGTTGGGAATCTGTTTCGGATCTTTTCGCCGATCCTTCAGAAAATCTGTCCGAATTGCCGTTCACTCAGCGTCGGTCTTTACCTGTTTCAGGCTGTATGTCTGTGCTCGGCTGCTCTGATCTGCTGGTTTACCCGGGAAAATGATGCATATTTTGTGAGTTTATTTCTGATTTTATGGTACACGAGCAATATCTGCGAAAATCTGGCGCACGTGACTCTTCTTGTGTGGGCGAGATCCCTGATTCACAGAAAAAGCCTGGGGCGTTTTTTCGCACTGAGAGAACGCTGGCGTCTTACAGGGGAAGTCTGCGTCTTTTTTCTGTGCGGTATTTTGATCAATTCGTTTCGGGAGATCTGCTTCGGCAGGGAATTTCCAGCGGAGTATCTCCGGAATATTTACCCCGGATTTCTTTTCTGTGCCGGGATCTTTTCGGGAGGCTGTGTCTGGTTCTTGAGGAAGCTGCCAAATCGGAGTGCGGAAACGGAGACGGGACCGGATCCAACAGAAACAGGAGAGCGGAATGCCGAAGAACTGCCGGCGGTCTCTTCCGGGCTGGGACGTCTGTTTTGCAGTTTCTTTGGGAAGCTGTGGAAGCCGCTGAAGGATCCGATCTTCCGATGGGTCGTATTGTATGGAATTCTGTTCGCGTTTTTTACGCAGGCGGAACAGCCGATCCGGAGTAAATTTCAGTACATGGTCACGAATCGAGACGGTCTGCTCATGCTTTGGGGCGTTGCCGGACAGACGTTCGTGACTCGCGGAGGGCAGATCCTGGCTGCGTCGTTTGCTGGAAAATGGGTAGACCGGCTGGGAACTCTGCGGGTCATGGGACTGTCTCAGATCCTGACGGCGTTTGCGTATCTTTTCTATATCGCCGCGGCTCTGATGCCGAATATCCTGTTTTTGTATGGTGCCTCCGCGGTCTGGATCTGCTATGTGGGGCTGAATGCTGCCCTCCCGAAATTTCTGATGGATCATGCCGGACCGGACAAAGTATCCCGGCCTGCCGTATACGGATTTCTCAGTGGTGTCGGCGGTATCTGCGGTGCATTTTTCGGAAAGAGCATCTTCAATCGATTTTCCGGACTTTTGGACCACTGCATTCTGGTCTTTACGGTTTTCCTGTGCGTGCGTATGCTGCTCTCGCTTCCGATTTTCATTGCATCCGGGATCGCACGGAAACGCGATCTTTCGGAGCCGGCCGAATAAACTGTATCTGAATGAATAGGAATTTTTGATGCGAATTTCACGAAAAGATGCGAATTTCCCGAAGTGTTTCTGAAATTTCCAAAAATCTGTTGTAAGTCTTTTCATATCGTCCATGAATTTCGTGTCCGGAGGCGTTCCTTACCCATTCAGCTGCCGAGATCGGAGCGGTTCTTTCCGAAGCGGATGAGCCAAAGAAAAACTCCCGAAAACTCTCCGGAAAATGGATCCTGAAAAGCGTTTCGGGAGTTGACCGATTTCTGCGGTTGGCCATCTTTGGCGTTGACCGATTTCTGCGGTACTGTCGGATCAGATCTCTTTTTTCAGTTCATCGACCAGTTCGCTAAAATGATCCAGCGCAGCCGCGATCGGTTCCGGTTTCCGCATGTCAACGCCCGCGCCGAGGAGCAGATCCAGCGGTTCTTTGGAGCTTCCGCCGGAGAGGAAACCGAGGTAATCCGCGAGTTCCTCTTCTCCGCCTTCCAGCACTCTCCGCGAAAGGGCGATGGAGGCTGAGAGGCCGATCGCGTATTTGTAGACGTAGAAGGCACGGTAAAAGTGCGGGATCCGAAGCCCTTCCAAAGACAGAAGGCCGTCCAGTGCGAAATCGGGACCGAAGTACAGCTCCAGGAGTTTCCGGTAGGTCGAAAGGAAGAATTCCAGCGTCATCGGCTCCCCGGCTTCTGCAGCGGCGTGGGTGTCGCGCTCGAATTCCGCGAACATGGTCTGACGGAAGATCGTGCCGCGGATCTCGTCGATCGCTTTGTTGATCAGATTCAGTCTCTGACGGCGTTCCGGCTGCGTCTGGAGCAGGTGGCGGAGAAGGAGCTGCTCGTTGAACGTACTGGCGACTTCCGCGACGAAAATTTTGTAGTCCCCGTGAATGTACGGCTGGTTCTTCCGCGTGAGGTACGAGTGCATCGAATGGCCGGCTTCGTGAATGAGCGTAAAGACGCTGTCGAGCGAGTCTTTCCGGTAGTTCATGAGAATGAACGGGAATGTATCGTATCCGCCGCCGCTGAACGCACCGCTGTCCTTCCCGCGGTTTTCGTACCGATCGCACCACCGGTCGATCTTCAGACCGCGGCTCAGGGCGGAAACGTACGCTTCGCCCAGCGGCTTCACGGATTCCAGCGTCATTTCAACGGCGTCATCCCACGGAATGTTGACCTCGGCATCCTGAAACATCGGGACGTACGTATCGTACATGTGGATGGAATCCAGTCCCATGACCTGACGGCGGATCTCGAAGTACTCGTAGAGCTTCGGCAGGTACTTGTGCACGGTCTCCACCAGATTGTCGTAGACGGAGACCGGAATGCGTTCATCGAAAAGCGCCGCTTCCCGCGCGGACTGGAAATTGCGGACTTTCGCGTAGAAAATATCCTGGTGGATGTTTCCGGCATAGAGAGACGCCAGCGTGTTTTTGTGCGCGTCAAATCCGGCGTAGAACTGCTCAAACGTCTGCTTTCGGACTTCGCGCTTCTTTCCGCGGAGCAGGGCGCCGAAGGAGGCGTGGCTCAGCTCCATCGTCTCTCCCTGGTGGTTCGTGATGGTCCCGAACGTCATGTCCACGTCGACAAGCTGGTCGAAAGTCGCGGACGGCGTCTGCGCCATTTCGGACTGCATGGCAAGAATGCGCTCTTCCGCCTCCGTGAGCGTGTGCGCTTTTTCCTCAATGAGCCGTTTCAGCCAAAGCTGATAGTCCGCTAAAATCGGTGATTCCAGATACGACTGGAGCGTTTCGTTCGAGAGTGCAAGCAGTTCGGGAGAAAGGAAACTCTCTTCCTGACCTGCCCGGCTTGCTGCGTTCATGAATTTGCCGCGAAGCGCCATCGATTCGCTGTTTCCCGCATCTTCAGAAACACGAAGAAATGCGTAAACGGCGAGTTTTTCCGACTGGCGATCCATCGCAAAGCAGAAATCCAGGCATTTGCGTACCGCTTCCGCTCCGTTTCCAAGCGTCCCGCGGAATGCCGCATACTGCGCGATCTTCTCTTCCCACTGCGCAAAATCGATTTCCCAGGCCTCGATCGATGCATAGATCGACTCCACGTTCCATTTATCTTCCGGCGCGATTTCGCTGCGGGACGGGACTTTCTGAATATTTTCCATGACCTGCCTCCATGATCGGTAAATTTTGAAAAAGTTGCGTTTTATTTTCTTTCAGAATCGGTCTGATTCGCTCAAAACCTTAAAGAGTTTACGGTATTTCTGTTTTATTTCCGGCTGTGCAGGCAAGTAGAGCAGGGCACTGCAAAAGTTGCGGAATGAACAGGAAGACTCGGAAATGAAAGGAAGTGAAACCTTTTGGACATGAATTTCGCTCAAAGCGCAAATCCGCGTATTTTTGCGCTTTCGTGTGCCAAATCGGTGGTTCTCAAGGAAAATGTGCCGTTTCCCAATGACTGTGTTTCTTTTTTTCACGCAGACGAAAAGTACCGCAAGAAATAAAAAAGACCCGCGAAAATCGCAGGTCTTGGAATGACCTCAGCGGGAATCGAACCCGCGCCGCGGCCTTGAAAGGGCCGTGTCCTAACCGCTAGACGATGAGGCCACTTTTGAAACGATCGGAAATTTTATTTTTTCCTTTCATCTCTCAAGTGCGCATCAATATACCACATTTCGAGATTTCGTCAATGGGGGGGGACGGATTTTTTTAAAATTTTTCCCAAATTTTAAAAATGCTTCCGTTTTTTATCTTTTTCTTCCGCGAAACCCCATACTCCGTAATTTATTCATTGGTCCGATTTGACCATGGTGCTAGACTGAATCATCTCCATTTTGTTTATTTTTCCCATTTTGACCCTTAAAATGCAAAAGGATACTCGATTCCATGACTTCAGCACTCACGGAAAACACCATGGCCATTATTCTGGCTGGTGGAAAAGGTTCGCGTCTTGAACCCCTTACCCGCGATCGGGCGAAACCGGCGGTTCCGTTTGGCGGCGCCTATCGGATCATCGATTTCACGCTTTCCAACGTCCTCAACAGCGGGATCCGGAAAGTCCTCATGCTCACCCAGTACAAGACGATGAGTCTCGATCGGCACGTGAATCTCGGCTGGCAGCGGTACTTTCAGCGGGAACTTGGCCAGTTCATCGACATTGTGCCTCCGCAGCAGCGCATTGACGAAAACTGGTACCAGGGAACGGGAGACGCCGTCTATCAGAATATCTACACGATCGAGCGCGAGCGTCCGAAATACGTCGTTATTCTTGCCGGCGACCACATCTACAAAATGGATTACCGACGGCTGATCCAGACGCACATCGAGAATCATGCCGACCTGACGATCAGTACTCTGCGCGTTCCCACGAGTACCGCAGCCCGGCGTTTCGGTGTGCTGGAAGTCGATGAGACGAACCGCGTCATCGGCTTTGCCGAGAAACCCGTCATTCCGAAAGAGATCCCCAATCAGCCTGATTATTGCCTTGCGTCGATGGGGATCTACGTCTTCAATACGGAGTTTCTTTTTGAAAAACTCTGCCAGGATGCGCTGGACGAAAACAGCCGGCACGATTTCGGCGGCGACATCATTCCGTCCGTCATCGATCAGTACACGGTCTACGCGCATCCGTTCAATGACGAAAACCGAAAGTCGGAGAGCTACTGGCGCGACGTTGGGACGCTGGACGCTTTTTTTGACGCGAACATGGACCTGATCGACGCGGATCCGCAGCTGAATCTCTACGATCGGCGTTGGCCCATCTGGACCTACCAGCCGAACTGTCCGCCGCCGAAATTCGTTTTTGCTCATGATGAGCGGATCGGAATGGCGACCGACAGTCTGATCTGTAATGGATCCATCATTTCAGGGGCATTCGTGAATCGGAGCGTGCTGGGATTCCGATGCCGGGTCAACAGCTACGCGCAGGTGGAAGAATCGATCCTCTTTTCCGACGTGGAGATCGGAAGGAAAGCCCGCATTTCCCGTGCGATCCTGGATTCCGGTGTCCGGATCGATCCGGGAATGGAGATCGGATTTGACCCGGAACTGGATCGGGCACGCGGATTTTACGTCACCGAGAACGGGATCACGATCGTGACCCGCCAGTGCGGCTGACGGAGAGCTGCTGACGGAGGAAAACGCAGGGAATGCGTCTTGGCACGAAAGACGCGAAAGACGCGAAAAACGCGAAAGTACACGAAATGGAATTTTGGGGAAATTGAAAATTTATTTCGTGCGATTCGTGTTTTTTCGTGAATTTCGTGTTGGAGCTCTTTGCTCTTTGGTCTTCTGTGCGTTTTCCGCGGCAAAAGCAAGCGGGATTCCGCGGCTCAATCCTCGTGTTCCAGCCGAAGTGTCCGGCTCGCGAATTTCGCGAAGTCGTCGTAGAGCGAGTAAAGGACCGGCACGAGGAAAAGCGTCAGGACGGTCGCCCCCGCAGTTCCGACGGACATGGTGAAGGCCATGGGGATGATCATGTGCGCCTGGAAAGAGGTCTCGAAACAGATCGGCATCAGGCCGCCCACGGTCGTGACGGTCGTCAGGATGACCGGGCGGAAACGCCGCTGTCCCGCTTCGATGCAGGCCTCACGGATGCTCATTTTCTGGTCGCGGACCTTCGTGTTGATGAAATCGACGAGGACGATGGAGTCATTCACGACGATCCCCGCCAGCGCAATGAGTCCGAATGCGGAGAAGAAGGTCATCTGCATCTGGAAAACGGCGTGCCCCAAAATCACGATGACGACCGCGAACGGAATGACGGACATGATGATGAACGGCTGCGTGTAGGAGCCGAACTGCATGGTGAGGAGGATGAACATCAAAAGCATCGCGACGGCGAAACCGATCTTCATCGAATTGAAGGATTCCTCTTCCTGCTCCCGCTGACCTTCCCACCGGATATTGATGTGCGGGAATTCTTTTTTCAATTCCGGCAAAAATGCAGGAACGGGCTTTCCTTCCGCATCGAATTCCGGAATGGTCCCCTGAAGGACTCCGATGATCCGGTTCGGCTGCACTTTCGTGTAGTCCGCGTCCGCGGTGATCTGAATGCTTCGCTGCTGGTCGATCCGGCTGATGGAGGAGTACCCGCGCCTGATCTCAATGTCCGCCAATTCTCCGATGGGACGTTCTACGCCGTTGATCCGGACGCGGAGTTCATCGAAACTGGCGAGCGACCGCCGTGCGGATTCCGGGTAGCGGACCATGAGTTTGACTTCATGCCTTCCGCGCTGAAGGCGCATGACTTCGGCACCATAGTACGCGTTTCGCAGAACGTCGGCAATGTCCGCCTGCCGTACGCCCTGCGTGACGGCGAAATCCTTGACTTTGGGGCGAAACTCCCATTTTCCGGGGAGATCGTCGTCGTGAATGTCGTGGATCCCCTCGTAGGATGCGAGTTTGCTCTTGCACCGTTCCACCGCCTTTTCCAGTTCTTCTGCGTGTTCTGCCGGAGCCGTGACCTTGAACTCGATCGCGCTTCCTCCCGGTCCCGCAAAGGCAGAGTCAAACGTGAGGACCAGTGCGCCGGGTATCGTACCGGTCTCTTTGCGCCACCGGTCGATGATCTCGAAACTCTGGATGCTTCGCTTCTCCGCGTCAACGAGCTGGATCTCCACGCTCGCCATGTGGCTGGAATCGCCGCCGGACATTCCGCCACCGTGTCCGCGTCCCGCCATATTCGAGCCGATGGTGCGGATGGAATGCACGGAGACCTGCTCGCCCGTCTCTTCCAGGATCTTCTGCGCAGTACGCCAGTACGATTCTTCAATGACGTCCGCCCAGTGTGCCGTCAGTGCTTCCGGCGTTCCGTTGGGGAACTGCACATTGCAGACGATCGAGGTCCCGTCCAGCTTCGGAAAAAAGACGAACTGGACGATCCCGCCGAGGAACATTCCGGCCGAGATGAGCATGATGGAGAAACTGACCGACAGAAAGATCATGCGGTGCGTCATGATCCGGCGCAGCAGCGGGAGGTAAATGTACTGGATGAATCGGTCCATTCCCGCGGATGCATAGTACGCGAGCCACTGGAGAAGCGGAACGATCCAGTAGAAGATGAAGAAAACATTCCGGCAGATCCTGAAGAGCAGATTGTCGCGGTGCGAAAGGTGCGCAGGGAGGATCGTGGAGGCTTCAAAAAGCGAGATGAGGAGCATGGAGATCATGACGGCAGGCAGGACGAACATGATTTTGCCCATCGTGCCCATCACGAACAGAAGCGGCGCAAACGCGATGACTGTCGTGAGGACGGAGGCCCAGACGC
Organism: uncultured Planctomycetaceae bacterium; assembly: GCA_964599445.1. GTDB lineage: Bacteria > Planctomycetota > Planctomycetia > Pirellulales > Thermoguttaceae > RGIG3701. Next base: position 25,244 of record CAZRGJ010000003.1, read on the forward strand.
TCGGAAAGACTTCATGGATCCCGTCAATGGCCGCCTGACGCGCGGATTTGCCCATCTGGCGGTGCGTGTAGACGTTTTCGCCAATGACGATGGCGTCATCCACGACGATCCCAAGCCCCATGATCAGCGCGAAGGACGAGATCATGTTCAGCGTCTGACCCATGAGCATCAGCACGAAGCAAGTCCCCAGAAGCGCGAACGGGATCCCGAGCGAGACCCAGATCGAGAGGCGCATGTCGAGGAAGAGCGTGAGGCAGAGGATCACGATCAGAAGTCCCTGAATACCGTTTTCGCCCAGCATGGCGAGACGTTCGCGTACTTCGGTGGAGCGGTCTCCCCACGTCAGAAGCTCGTAGCCTTGCGGCACCTGGGCTTTCGCGACGTAGGCGTGGACGGCGTCCACCATGGCGAAAAGGTCTTCTTCCGGATTGCGCTGAATATTGAGAGCAAGAAACGGCCGGTCCGGACGGTAGCGGATCCGTTTTTTTTCTTCCGGAGACGGATCCTTTTCGGCGTTTCTGCTGATTTCTGTGGTTTCAGTGTTCCCGTCAACGACTGTGCGTATCGAAATGCTGCTGGCCGTGTCTACGAATTCGTCGCGTACATTGCCGAGGTCGCCGACCGTGAGGATCGCCCCTTCTTCCGTTCCGAGCAGCGGAAGCCGCGCGATCCCTTCCCCCCAGTCCTGTTTCGTGTCGCTGCGAAGGAGGATCTCCTGCGATTTGCCTCGGATGGTGCCGCCGGCCTGCTGGTGATTTTCGCGGGCGATGATCCCGGCGACTTCCTGAAGCGTCAGACCGTAGCTGCGGAGCGTGTTTTCGTCCAGTTCCACGTCGATCTGGTAGTCTTTGCTCCCCACGATGTCGACGCGCGAAATATTCGGCAGCTGGAGGAGTTCGTTTCGGACTTCTTCCGCAACGTCACGCAGTTTCAGCTGTGCGTCGATGCTCCAGTCCGGAGGCCCCAGGATCCCGACGCGGATGATCGTTTCCTCGATTTGAAGCAGGCGCACGTCCGGTCTCTCGCAGAGTTCCGGAAACGTGGAGATCCTTCCGACCGCACTGTCCACTTCGTTCAGAACGCGGTTCTGGTCGTCGACGTTGGATTCCAGTTCAATGCTGACGGTGCCGACGTTTTCCGAGGCGGTAGAGGTCACCTTTTTGATGCCGACGATGTCGCGGACCTCTTCTTCGATCTTCTGGCAGATCGCTTCTTCCACCTCTTCCGGCGTCGCGCCCGGATACATGACGGAGACGGAGATCATGTCGATGTCGAAATTGGGAAACGTTTCCCGATTCAGGCTTTTGAGTCCCCAGGATCCCATCAAAAGGACGGCGATCATGATGAGATTCATCGCCGGAACGTTGGAGACTGCCCACTGAAAGACCGATTTCATGGGTTTTCCTCCTTTTTCGCATCGTCATTTGAGGCGGGGACCGTGCTGTTTGGGGAAGCGGAGGGAGCGGAAGCGGAAATGGCGTCGGATCTTTCGCTGGATGCGGATCCTGGTGTTTTCTTCTGCACGTGAATGCGCGTTCCTTCGACGGGAGAGGCCAGCGGGGAAACGATGACGTCATCTCCGGGTTCCAGAACGCCCCGTTTAGCGTAGACGAGGATCCTGCCCGATTGGGTGTCGAAGTGGGCCGTCATGATTTTGGAGGCACGCACGAGCACATCTTCACCCGCTTCGTTCTTGCCCGCTTTCCAGACGGTGCCTCCCGGAAGGACCGCCATTTCGGAAAGATTCAGAAGAGGCCGGGCCGGATTGGCGTGGATCTCCACCGAGACGAACATTCCGGGCATCAGGGTCGGCGAGACCGCGTGTTTCAGCGGGCGTCCTTCGATGCTGAATGCCTGGACGTTCAGCGGATCATCGACGACGACCCGGCACGGCATCATGCGGGTTCGTGAATCCAGTCCCGGACCGTCCAGGTACGTCAGCGTTCCTGCCCATTCGTAGACGGTGTCGTTCAGCTCGTACTTGAGCCGGACCGGCGTATCGGCGAACTGGTAGAATTGGCGAAACGCGGAAGGATCGGAAGCAGTTTCCGGCATTTGGGCGGTATTCTGCTCTGACGAGCCGAGTTGAGACGGCGTGTGGAGTTGAGACGGCGCGGAAGAGGTTTCGGAGACGGTCTTTTCATCTGCGGTATCGTGGGCCGTCAGATTTTCGCTCCAGAGCCATTCGACCTGCTTCATGTAGAGGCTGCACTGGACTTCCAGCCGGGAAGTATCGTGGATGGAGACGAGATTTTCACCGCGCTGGATGAATTTGTCCTGCTCGACGTCCAGACTCACGACCAGCCCGGTGAGCGGTGCGCGGAGCGTGCATCGCGAGAGATTCAGCTCCGCTTTTTCCACGGCAACCCGCGCCAGTTCCAGAACCGCGTTGAGCCGTTCTTCCTGCGCAAGGAGCGACTCATTTTCATTCCTTTGCGTCACGACGGCTTCCTCGCGCGTGAGGAGGTTGAGTCTTGCCGTGTCGAGTTCCGTCTGCGAGACCGCGCCTTTTTCATGCAGTGCCTGGCATCGTTCCACTTCGAGTTTCTGCGTGTTGAACTGCTCCTGCGTGATCTCCAGCCGCTTCAGGTTGTTTTGGACGGCGACCTTCCATTCTTCGATCTCGCGGGCCGCCTTGATGAGCGACTGCTGGGCTTCCTGCAGAGCGTGGCGGTAGTCCTGCTGGTCGATCTCCATGAGGATCTCGCCTTTCTGAATGTAGCGTCCGACGCGGCAGTTGGGAGAAAGGAACGTGATGTTTCCGGAGACTTCCGACGCAACGGCGACCTTGCGGAATGGGATCACCACGCCGTCGACCCGAAACGTGATCCCGCCCGTCTCGCGGAAGGCAGTTTCCGTCTCTACCGTCGGGATGATCTCCTGGACCGGGGCGGCTTCCTGCGGACTGCGGCCGGCACTGATGCTTAGCGTCACGAAGACACCCAGAGCAAGGATCCCGATGGAAATCAGCAGGTGGACCGCAAAAACCAGCCAGGAACGGGCGGCTTCGCGAAGGAAAGTGTTTTCTTCATGCATAGGTGGATTTTCCTTCTGATTCGGAGTCATTGGAAACGGAAACCTGCCTCGTGAAGTCCCTGGGGCCTGGGGATGTTCTGTACGACGGCGGAGGTTGATTTTACCCGACCGGGATATTTTGTCAATGGCGCAGACTGTCATTTTTTTTGAAAATTTAAAGATTTTGGTTTTTTGGTATCCGGCTGCCGGATGACCCAACATTTTATCTTCCTGTCCTGAATTTTGAGCGGACCCTTGACAAAATGTTCTTTTCCAATTAAAATGGAAGAAGTTTAGAGAAAAAATGAGAAAAATTCGAGTTGCCGAAGGAGAATTTTTATGGGAAGTCAGCTTTCGCGAATTTCGATCACGCTGGAAGAAAACGTGCTTGAACAGTTTGACGCACAGATCAAACGCCAGGGATTTCCGACGCGCTCGGAGGCCGTGAAACAGTTGATCAAAGCCTCGCTGATCGAGCAGGAATGGAAAGACGGAGAGGTCGTCGCCGGCGTCATTACGCTGGTCTACGACCACCACAAATCGCGGATGCTGGATGAGATCATCGGGAAACAGCACGATTTTGGCTCCCTGGTCTTGTGCTCGCAGCACGCGCATCTCGATCACCACAACTGTATGGAAAACATCATCGTGAAAGGCCCGGTCGAAGAGCTGAAAAAACTCTTTCACGGTCTGGAGACCATTAAGGGAATGACGCACTGCTCCCTCACCATGACGACGGCGGGACATCATTTTTGAAAAAAGGCGGTTCCGTGGACAATTTTGTCCGATCTGAAGAATTTTTGCCCGAAATTTCTTTTTCCGGCGGGAAAAGTCTTGACACTACCATGATTTTTGCTAAAATGGTATTACGATTTTGAGATTCGTATTATTTTTTGAGGGCCATCCCATGTTTGTCCGCCTGCCAATGTTCAATGTATTCGAGAAACCGAGATCCGTGTGCGAGCGTTTCCGAAGAAGCCCGTTTAAATCTTTTCGCGGATTCACGCTCGTGGAGCTTCTGGTCGTCATCGCGATCATTGGAATGCTGGTCGGTCTGCTTCTTCCGGCGGTCCAGCAGGCTCGGGAAGCAGCGCGGCGGATGAATTGTGCGAATCATCTGCGTCAGACCGGGCTGGCGATCCTGAATTACGAGAGCCAGATGGGGTATTTTCCTGGAATGGGGTCTTCCGTGACGGAAATGTGCGGATTCTCTGTGCAGGCGCGGATCCTGCCGTTTATGGAACAGGACGGCGTGAATCAGCTGATCGACTATACCGTGCCTCCGATGAGCGGAAGTAAAGGAAACATGAAGCTGAATCCGGCTCAGTCGCGCGCGGCTTCGGTGCGGATTGCGTCCTACCTTTGCCCGAGCGACGGTGAAGATCCGGTCTTTACCGAGTACCAGCTTGACGGAGCCGGTGAGGGGGCGAGCCTGAACGGGACGAATTTCATGGTCGTCGTCGGTTCCGGAAAGGGGACCAGCTACGATATGCGGTTTCCGACGGACGGGATCTTTTACTGCGAGTCGAAAGTCACGTTCGGCATGATCCCGGATGGAACGAGCAACACACTGATGCTTGCGGAAGCACTTCTCGGGAATCATCAGGATACGGAAAAAGACCCCATCATCGGGCGTCAGGTCGGATCCAGCGGCAGTTTGAAAGGGAACTCGACAGAACCGGGGTTTGCGGGCGTTTCGGATCCGTCGGAGTCTCAGCTGCGTTCCTGGGGGACGGGAGCCTCAAAATTTCAGGGGAATCGCGGGTGCAGCTGGCTTTTCGGCCGTTCGCTTTTCACGGGAGCCGTCGCGGCACTGCCTCCGAATCCGGCATTTCCGGACAGTACGGGATCGAGTTCCCAGCAGATGGGATTCTATTTTGCCCGAAGTGCCCATTTCGGCGGCGCAAACTGCATGACGGCGGACGGTTCCTGCCGATTTTTCTCAAACGGGATCGAGCGGAGCCTCTTTCAGGCGATGGGAAGCCGAAACGGAAAAGAAGAGGAGAGCAGCGCAGAATGAGAGAAAAGAGAGCAGGATCGAGTGCTCCGTCACGCTTTGCGGAGCTGGAAACAGAGAAGAAGACGTTCTGTCTTTTGGGCCGGTTTCTGCTGTCCGGATTTTCGGTATGCGGAATTCTTCCGCATCGTATTTCGGCATCGGTATGGAAAACGGCCGCTCTGTTTCTTTTGATTTTTTCCGTTTTTCTCTGCGGATGCGGAATGTCCGGTTCTGGGATCTCTTCAGGCGGTTCAGAAAACGGAGCCGGTGAAGTTCAGGATCCTGCCGAAACGCCGTCCAGCGATACCGTTCCGTCTGCCATACTCTGCGACGGAGCGGGGAGTCTGCGTCTTGCGGTCTATCTTGGCTGTGCGGACCGGGTGCTTGGAGTTGAGCAGATCGAGAAGGACGAGTCCCAGACGGTCCCCTACCGGATCGCGTGCCCGCATTTGCGCCGTCTGCCCGTCACGGGCGAAAGCCACGGCCGGCAGAATGTCGAAGCGATCCTGATGCTTGAGAAAAAGCCGGAACTCATTCTGCGCTCGAAAAATACCGGGGCGGGAATGGATCCGAAAGTTCTGGGAGCGCGGACGGGGATCCCGGTAGTGGAGTTTCTCTACGGAGATCTTGGGGAAAATCGCGAGACGCTTTACGCTTCCCTCCGGCAGATCGGCAGAGTACTCGGCGTTTCAGAGCGTGCCGAGGCCGTCATTGCGTTCATTGAAGAGAATGTGCGTGAACTCCAGAGACGTGCTCCGGAGCTTCCGCAGGATCAAAGACCGAGAGTCTATCTGGGCGGTCTTTCGTATCGCGGAGCACACGGGATCCATTCAACGTCGTCCAACTATCCGCCGTTTGAGTGGACCAGGGCGCAAAATGTCGTCCGGGAAGGCGTTCAGGACTTCATTCCTGCCGAACAGTTGGCCGTGACTCGCGAACAGATCCTGCTTTGGGATCCTGAGGTGGTTTTTCTGGATCTGGGGACGATGAATGTTCCGGGGAAAAACGGACTCCAGGAACTCAGGACCGACCCGATCTATCGTCAGCTGGACGCGGTGAAGAACGGCCGTGTGTTCGCGCTTTACCCGAATTCTTCCTACCAGGCGAATCTCGAGGCACGGCTCGCCAATGCGTGGTTCATCGGCAAGACGCTCTATCCGGACGCGTTCGCAGACGTGGATCTCGACGCGAAAGTCCGTGAGATCTTCAAGTTTTTGACGGGTTCGCCGGTCATGGATGAGGCCGCCGGACCGCTTCGGAGTCAGGTCTTTCGCCCTGTCTTGATGGAAAATGTTCCAGAAAAAACGCTCGCGGCAGAAACGGCTTCAGCAGAAACGGCTTCGGCGGAAACGATTCCGATGGAGGATGATCCATGAACTGGCGTCTCTTTTGGGTCCTGACCGCGGCCCTGGTTCTTCCGTTTGTTTTTGCGGTCTGTATTTTGCTCGGAGCCGTCCGTATTTCGCCTTGGGATCTGGACGCTGCGGGGAAGGCCATTCTGTTTTACTCGCGGATCCCGCAGGCACTCACGGCCATTCTTGCGGGAGCGGGACTTTCCGTGACGGGGGCCTCGATGCAGGCGGTACTTCGCAATCCGCTGAGTTCGCCGTTTACGCTCGGCGTTTCGAGTGCGGCGGCATTCGGCGCGGCACTGGCGGTCATTTGGGGAGGAACGGCAGCCTCGGCGTTTCAGGTGACCGGCGGAGCAGTCCTCAGCGCACTTCTTGCGGTCCTTCTGATCCTGCTTTTGGCCGCGAAACGAAATGTTCGTCCGGAGACCATCATCCTCATCGGCGTGGCGCTCAGTACGTTTTATTCTGCCGGGATCATGCTCATGCAGTACATCGCGGACGAACAGCAGCTTGCGTCGATCGTGGACTGGTCCTTTGGAGATACCCAGCGCGGAACGTGGCCGACGATCGGCATTTTGG
>CAZRGJ010000004.1:0-5272 GCA_964599445.1 uncultured Planctomycetaceae bacterium
CCGGCACCTCCTCACCGGCTGCGCAACTCGAACGGATGAAGAAGTCGAGGAGCTTTTGAGGATCTGTCAAACTTGTCCGCGGTTCGATCACACCAGGGAAGTGTGTACCCGCTGCGGATGTGTCATTAATAAACATAAAAACGCGCTGCGGAATAAACTTCGGATGAAGTCGCAGCACTGTCCCGAAAAGAAATGGTGAAGCATGGCGCGAAGAAGAATCTATGCGACAGAAGAGGAAGCACAGGAAGCGAATCGGGCAAACTGCAACCGGCATTCAAGACTGCGGGCAATGAATCTGAAGGAGATCGGACCATTGCCGGAAGTACGCGATCCGGAACGGAAAGCAAGATGCCGGGAGGATCTCCTGCAATTCATGCTGGAATACGGCGGGAATGAACAGGCCGGAATGTATCACATCTTCACGAAACCTTTCTGCGAGGAACAGATCGAGATGATCCGCGGGCTGGAAAGCGTCCTGAAGCATGGCGGGGAACACGCGATGTGCATCTTTCGCGGAGGCTGCAAAACCACTATCTGTGAATGGGGGATCACCTGGGCACTGCTTTACGGCTGGCAGAAGTTCGCGGTCGCCGTTGCCGCCTCGACCAGGCTTTCACTCAATATCGTTTCCAACATCAAGAATATCCTGACAGAAAACCCGCTGCTGGAAGAAGACTTTCCGGAAGCATGTCACCCGCTGAAACGTCTGGAAAATGTCTACCAGCGCGTTCGGGGACAACTGCTCGATGGAAATCTGACACGGCAGATCGTCACAGGGAATACACTTCGGCTGGCGTGTGTACCCGGCGCGGCTTCCAGCATGGGGATCGTCATGGGAGTCGGTTCCGATGCCAGCTTTCGAGGATTGCGCATCGACGCGCAGAGACCGACCGTCGTCCTGATCGATGACCCGCAGACAAACCGAAGCGCACGAAGTTTTACACAGACAGAGGAACGATGGAATAATATCGCGTCAAGTATGAAAGGGCTCGCCGGTGTCGGAACTCCGCTGGCGATGGTCACAACAGTGACCGTCATTAAAAAAGATGACCTTGCGGAAAGGATCCTGAAAGAATGGGGCGGGAAGCGATATTCCATGCTGAGGAAAATGCCGACGAATATGAAAGCCTGGGAAGCGTATCAGGAAATGATGATGCGGACCAAGCTGGAAGTAAGCGACGCGGAAGAAAGGTTTCGACTTATCAACGAGTACTATATCGAGCACAGAGCGGAACTCGATGAAGGCGCGGAAGCCGCCTGGGAAGAGAACTTCGCGACCAATGAAGTCTCAGCGATACAGCACGCCATGAACCTGTACTGCTTCGACAGACGCGCGTTTTGGTCAGAGTATCAAAACCTGCCAGAAGCTGACAGCGAAAAAGAAGCCGATAACCTTCTGTGAAGCGACCTGACCGCGAAAGTCCGGAAAGATCTCGACCGCGGCGTCGTGCCGATCGACTGCGGGAACGTGACCATGGGGGTCGATATTCAGAAGGATTGCCTCTTTTGGATGGTGTGCGCCTGGGATAAAGATTTCGGAGGACATGTGATCGACTACGGACGATACCCGAAAGGGAATAAAAAGATGTCTACACATGTACCCGGCGCAGGGTTGGAAGAGCAGGTGAGTCAATGCCTGTCAGAGCTTTTGGAGATCGCGGGTACACAGGAATTTCGTGTAGAGAACGGGGATAGAATAGGTATCGACCGAGTGATCGTGGACTCAAACTGGGGGCTGTGTCATAACGCGGTGCTTAAGGTCTGCAAAATGTACAAATCATGGGCGATCCCATGTTTGGGGTGGGGCGGAGGTCCGGATAAACGCTTCCTGTACAAAAACCCGGTCCCCGGAGAAGAACGCGGGCCAGAATGGAGAAGACCGCCTTTGGCAAGAGGCGAAGTGTGTAGATGCCTGACGTATAACACAAACTGGTGGAAATCTTTCGTCCGTTCGAGAATCAAAACCGGGCTGCATGGTACAGGAACATTGACATTTTTCAAAGGAGACGATGTGACCCACTGGAAATTGTGGGACCATCTGCTGGGGGAAACCTCGTCGAAGCTGACAGGGCAGTACGGAATTATCGATAAATGGACGCTCAAACCCGGAAGCCCGAACCATTGGTGGGATTGCCTCGTTATGGCTGCCGTCGCGGCAAGCACGTAAAAAAGCGGACCAGGACGAAACGTGACAGGAAACAGCGGGGAAAAGAAAACCGGCGTGAACTGGATCAGACTCTAGAAAACTTCGAGATCGTGAGGATCCAGAAGCGTCGGGAAAGGACGGTGCGTCCTGTGCCAGTCCAACGCGCAGCGGATGACAAAGTTGCCGGCGTACGTGGAGATAGATCCGCGAGAGGGGGCGAAGGTGTCCTTTCGGCGAATAGACGCGAGGAGGACGTCCTGCCGGAAGTCTTCGAGTTCACGTGAGGGGATGCCGTGCCGCAGGGCGAGGGTGTCGATGAAGCGAGTGTTGGAGAGAAGGAACGCGGTGCGCATGAAGTTTGATTTCTGAGTTGGCAATCTAATTCTACAGGTAAATTCCAGTCAGACGCAGGTAGTTCTTGCGGCGCAGGTCTGGAAAGGACCCGCGCCGAAGATGCACGTTTCGTTTTCATTGAGAGGTCGACAGACAGAGAACCTCTTCAAGGATTTTCTCTAAAATGAGCACTGCTTCCGGATCTGCGCCGGAATATTCGCGGAGCCTCTGTTTTACGGCATCGAGCAAGGCTTGGCGTGCCCATTTGAAAGCCGGAAGTTTTTTCCGGCTTTTTTATTGTTCTGGCGTGTATGATCGGATGTTCTTCGTATCTTAACGGTCTTTTATTCCAAAATTTCATCCTCTGGAAGTGAACGGCCAGCTATCCGGGCGTCTGTTTTGTGATGGAAGGCAAATCAAAAAGTAAAATGGTTAGGAAAAGTGGGAAATTTCCTTAATTACCCTTGACAGAAATATCAAATCCAACTATAATTTCGCAATATGGTGAATATATTAAATTTCAGGAGATTTTATCATGTTTTTCGCGTACCTTGACCCATTTACAGGCAGTTTGATCCTCCAGATCCTGGCAGCAGGTTTCGTCAGTATCATGGCTTTCTTTAAACCTATTCTTCGATTTTTCAAAGGATCAAAACCCAATTCCGAAAGTACACTCGATGACTGGAATGAGACCAACGAATCCGAAGATCCAGAAAAGTAGGAGCCGACGAAGTGAACGGTCTAACACTCCAGCAGAATTTTGGTTCTTTTCGCGATCCTGCAGGAAACGTATTTGAAAATAACGATACGATTTTCCGGACTGTGACGGAAAAAGGGCGGGAAGACTACGAATTTTTCGTTTCCAGTGGTCTGAGTAAAGAACTTCAGGCAAAGAAATGGCTGATCCCGTACCGTGAACTGGAGTCTTCTCCATTCCCGGAGCGTGTTTGTGAGTCTCAACAGGATGCCGGGTCCTCGTCAAGAGTCTGGAAATGGCTTGAAGTCGAAAAAGTCCCGTTCGTTTCCTGGCCGTGTGAATGGTGTTTTCACCAGCTCAAGGATGCCGCGGTCCTGACCCTCAAGCTCCAACAGGCAGCGCTTGAGAAAGGGATGACGCTCAAGGATGCGTCTGCGTACAATGTGCAGATGTATCGCGGGCGTCCGATCTTCATTGACCTGCTTTCCTTCGAAAAATACGAAGAAGGCCGACCGTGGACTGCGTATCGGCAGTTTGTCATGCACTTCCTTGGCCCGCTGCTTCTGATGGGACGCCGGGATCTGCGTTTTGCCGCGCTTTTCCGAGACTGGATCGATGGTTTCCCGGTCGATTTTGTGTCGAAAAACCTCCCGTGGACCTCACGATTCAGTCCGTCCTGCCAGATCCACATCCACTGGCACGCCCGGCTTCTTCGGAAATACGAAAGTACCCGCGGCGAACAGACTGCACAGCCCGACAAGAAACTCTCGCGAAACCAGCTTAAATCGCTGATCGGCAGTCTTCTTCAGATGGTTCAGGATGTCGCGGCGCCGTATCCTCAGACGGAATGGGGAAACTACTATGAGGACACGAACTACTCTGACAGCGCATTTGAATGCAAACGGCAGATCGTCGCGGAGATCTGCACACGTTTGAATCCGCAGAAAGTCGTGGACCTTGGCGCGAACTGCGGTGAATTTTCACGTGTCCTTCCCGCATCGATCGAGACGATCATCTCGGCGGACATCGACCCGGTGGCTGTGGATAAAAACTACGTTCAAGTCCGACGGGCAAAAGAACGAAATATTTACCCGGTACTTCAGGATCTCTGCAATCCGACGCCCGGCATTGGGTGGATGAACGCGGAACGGAGCGCGTTTCTTGACCGCGCAAAGTGCGATCTTTCGTTTTCGCTTGCGCTCATCCACCATCTGTGCATCGGAAATAACCTGCCGATGGACTACGCCGCACAGATGCTCAGCCGGCTTGGAGACCACGCCGTTCTGGAATTCGTGCCGAAGGAAGACTCGCAGACGCAGCGTCTTCTCCGTTCGCGCGAAGATATTTTCCCGAACTACGATCTGCCGCACTGTCTTGAGGCATTTTCGAAATACTTCAGCCGAGCAGAGCAGTTCCCGGTGAAGGATTCCCTGCGGACGATCCTGTTTTTCCAGCGGTGAACTTCCAGCGGTTTCTTCACATGATCCGCGTTTTCCCTAACCCCAAAATTTAAAAAAGCTGGAGACAAAGAGTGAAAATTTCCGAAAAAGTGAAAAATTTACTGATAGTCACGGGAGTTTTGGCTTTTCTAGTCCTTAATTCCGCGTTGTGCATTTACCTCGGAAATCTTCAGGAGTACTCCTTCCGGCTGAGCCAGCTTTTCGTGCTTCTCATTCCATTTTGTCTTGGGATCTGGGGAGGCACGCTTTGTGTCGCGCTGTTCCCTTTGCTTGCAGAGCGATTTTGGAAGAAAGAACTTTTCCCATTCGTTTCCGCGCTGCTTTGGGGAATCGTCTTTTGCGGGTGGGTCCAGGGAAGTTTTCTTCTTTGGCCCATTCGCGGTGAAAAACTGCACACGTTCGTGACGCAGCCGTTTTTCGGCACGCTGGAGCTTGTGGTCTACGCACTGATCTTCACCTGTGTTTTTCGCTTTCGGAAATACCTTCTCCAGAAGCCGATGACATTTGCCGGAATCATCGTATTCTCGCAGATCCTTGTCCTCTTTCCGCTTTTTTCCAAATACGAACCGGAGAAACTTTCGTGTCAGTGTCGTCCACTGATGGATGATTTCTTTCAGATCTCTGATCAGGAAAACG
>CAZRGJ010000004.1:5282-31716 GCA_964599445.1 uncultured Planctomycetaceae bacterium
TCCTCATCGTGCTCGATTCGCTAGAGTACGACTATTTTCAAAAAACGTACGTCAGTGCAGAGGAAGAAATCAAGCTGATAGTGAAGGATTTTGAGTGTTTTCCGCGTTTCCTTTCGATGTATCCGCAGACATTCTTCGCTTTTCCGACACTTTTGAGCGGAAACGATTTGTTTGACCGGACTCGAACTTGGGACGTCCGAAAAGACGTCTGGCATCAGGACGAAAACAGTTTCAATGGATACCATGACGCAAAAGACGAAATGTACGCAGCAGAAACGTGCCTTCCGGGGCGATTAGCTCGCAAAGGTTTCCGCAATGAATTTTACAGTCTTGCAGATATTTACCTCTGGTTCTGGTGGGACGACCAGATCATCGCAAATATCCACATGGATGGAGAAGAAGAAGCCAAACGACTGGTTTCACTGCACGTCATTTCAGAAGATATTCTACCGAACGCGCTTTACCGGTTATCTCCACTGCTCTTCAAAACGGAGATCTTTCAGGCTCTGCGCAATGTCCAGGCATCAGCGTACCGTGTCTATTCCGGCGGAGAACTTTACTTTGAATTCGAAGAAACAGGTACCCTTAGTAAAAATGTCCTGACAGATGCTGAGACACCCAAATTCGCTCAGCAGGACAGTCTTTTCTTTCAGACGCCTGAAAAAGCTAAAATAACACCTCAGCCGCTTTTCAAGGTCATCCACCTGCAGGGAGTCCACGACATTCCGGTAACTCCGGAGCTGGAAACCAATCGGACTCGCGAATACACAAGCTGGGGGCGTACTTACTTCATTCAGGGAATCGGAAAATATCTGGATTTTCTGAAACAAAACGGAGCCTACGAAAATTCATGGATCCTGATCCTCGGTGACCACGGCAACCACCTTTCGCCCGTTTCGCGTCAATTCAATCCGCTCCTTCTGGTGAAGCGTCCGCATTCCCGGCAGAATGAAATGACGAAAAACGAGAACGTCGTCCTAATGCGCGACATCGCGCCGACGCTCCTCGGAGAACTCGGTATTTCCCTGTCCGAAGCGCACGCGCTCTCGATTTGGGATCCGACAGAAGCTCAGAAAAAAGAACGTGAAGAGCTTTGGCAGAAATTTTACGTGGAGAATCCAACGCAATGAAACCGACCGTTTCCATCGCGCTGTGCACATTCAATGGCGAACGATTTCTCCGGGAACAGCTGGCGAGTTACGCGGCTCAGACTGTTCTTCCGGATGAGGTCGTCGTGTGCGATGACGGATCGACAGACATGACGCTGGAGATCCTCGAAGAATGGTCCAAAACCGTTCCATTTGAGGTGCGGATATTCCGGAATGAGCAGAATCTCGGCTACGCACAGAATTTCGGGAAGGCGGTCGCGCTCTGTACGGGCAGCATCATTTTTCTCTCCGATCAGGACGACGTCTGGATGCCGGAAAAGATCGAGCGAATGGTCCAGGTCTTCGAGGAAGATCCGAACGTCGTTCTGGCTGTCTCGGATGCATTCATCATGGACGCGCAGGGAAGGCGGCAGGACGGGAGACTCCGGGAACTGACGCAGCTTTGGTATTTTGACGAGCCGGCGGCGTTCTGCACGCAAGATCCCCGTCTCTCAGACTGCTATCCGCAGGGGTGCGCCTCGGCATTTCGGGCGAGTCTCCGCGAACTTTTTCTTCCGATCCCTTCACGGTGGACCCACGACGTCTGGCTTCAGGTCATCGCGCCGCTCGCGGGCAGGGGGAAAGTCGTTTCGGAGCCGCTTTTTTCGTATCGTCTTTACTCGGGCAATACGTCGGCGTTTGGGCTTTTTGAGGAACGAAAACGGATTTGGGAGCACAAAAAGAAGATCCATTTCTGGAATATCCCGCAGCAATACTGGGCCTGGCTTCCGATGATCGAGCAGTTCGAGGAACGTCTTTCCCGCCTCACGCCCCCAAAAGAAAGACCGATCCGCAGACGTCTGCGGCAAAATGCCGTTCATTTCACGAATCGGAACCGGATCCAGCGAAACGCACTCGTTTTCGGCATCCTGGTGCTTTGGGAAGTTTTTTTCGGCGGGTATTTTCGGCGTCCATTCCCCTTCCGTTCCCTTTTTTACGATTTGGAAGTCGGTCTGCACAATGCGGCAGATCCCAGAAAATACTGTGAGGAATGGAAACTTTGGAGAGGCAGACGCCAGAAAAACCAGAAGTGAGGTCCCCATGAAAAATCCCGTCAAGCTCCTTCATTCCCTTTACCTCGCGGTCCGATACACGCTGCCGATCTGGATCGATCAGCATACCCATCCGCCGCTCATCCGCTCCTTCCAGTACCGCTGGCTGAGCCGGACACACCGTGCCCGCGTAAAGCTCATTCAGCGTCAGTACGAGATCGCTTTTGGGAAACCGCTGGACCTCGCAGATCCACGGACGCTCAATGGCAAGATCCAGTGGCTCAAGCTGTTCCGTCCGGACCCGCAGATCACGCTCTGCGCCGATAAATACCGCGTTCGGGAGTACGTCAAAGAGAAGATCGGCGAGCAGTACCTTCCGAAACTCCTCGGCGTGTGGAAACGTCCGGAAGAGATCGATTTCACGCGGCTTCCGGAACAGTTCGTCCTGAAAGTGAACTGGGGATCCGGCCAGAATCTGATCTGCCGGGACAAAAAAACGATCTCGGAAACCGGGTACCGCAAGACACTCAGACGCTGGCTCCGGCCATTCGCCAACCAGTACTATCTCGCACTGGAATGGGGGTACCGCGACATTCCGCCGCGGATCCTCTGCGAAGAATACCTCGCGTTTCTGGAGCAAAATCCCAAAACGTTCAAAATATTCTGCTTTCACGGCGAACCGCGCGTCGTGCAGCTCGTCATGGACGACAAAACGCCGGAGGAAACGATCAATTACTATGATGCCGAGTGGAATCTGCTCCCATTCCGACAGAATTTTCCGAATAATCCGGCAGAAATTCCACGCCCGGTCTTTTGGGAGCAGATGCTGGAACTCGCCCGAAGACTGAGCGGCCCCTTTCCGTTTGTGCGGACCGATTTTTTTGAAAGTCCGGACGGAGTTTTGTTCAGTGAACTCACGTTTTATTCGGATGCCGGCCTGGCACGATTCGAGCCGGAAGAATGGGACGAAAAACTGGGAGAAATGCTTGAACTTCCGGAGCCAATGACCGGGAAAACGAAAAGAAGAGGTGGATGAAATGAAAACGATCTTCAAAGAGATCCTCAAGAAAATCTACCGCCGGATCTTCTGGAAACTCTACGCCGACATGGAGGCCGGAGTCCGTCATCTGGAGGACAAAATGCGGATCCTTCAGTCCGGATTGTGGGACGAGGAATTCTACGTACGGGAGTCGGGCTGGTGCCGGCGCGGAGACGATACGCCGCTGGACCACTACCTGACGAAAGGATGGCGGGAAGGATTTTCTCCCTCTTCGAAATTCGACGGAAAAGCGTATGCCGAACAGAGACCGGAACTTCCGATCAATCCGCTGGTCCACTACCTGCGCTACGCACGCTACCCGCTCGGGAACTCGAAAAAACCGACCGATGAAGGCGTCCGTGCGTACCTGGACGCAAAATCTCGGCGGACGGCCCCGGTAAAGAAAGTCGTCTTCACCTGCTTCACCGGCGGATACGATGACCTTGGGGAGATCCGGTGCTTCGGCTTCACTGATCCGGATTGGGACTACGTCTGCTTCACGGACGATGAGGAACTTCTCCGTCAGGGAACGTTCGGCATCTGGGAGATCCGCCCGCTGAAATTCACGAATCTGGACCGGATCCGAAACGCACGCCGCCACAAACTCCAGCCGCATCTGCTTTTTCCGGAGTATGAGGAGAGCATTTACGTCGACGCAAACGTGAACATCCTCTCGGACTACCTTTTCCGCGAGATCCGGAAACGCAGGACCGATCTGCTCATCCCGATCCATTTTTCGAGAAACTGCATCTACCAGGAATACGCGGCGGTACTTGGATTCGGCATCATCGATCCGGAGCTTGGCGCGAAGCAGATCGCAGCGTACCGTGAAGCCGGTTTCCCGGAAAATTACGGACTCCACGAAACGAACGTCCTCTACCGTCGGCACCATGAACCAAAAGTGAAGGCGATGATGGAGGATTGGCTCTACTGGATCGAGAATTTCACGCAGCGCGACCAGCTGAGCCTTTCATTCGTCCTCTGGAAACACGGCCGGACGGTCCGTTCATGCGCTCTGCGAAACGCCCGGGTGGAGAATCCCGATTTCTGCGTTTTTGAACATGCCGGACGAGTCCGAAAGAACCGGGAAAGCGGGTCCAGTCAAGAAAACGGAGCCGTTCAAAAAACGGGATCCGAAACCCCAAAACAGAAAGGCGGGACGCAGAAATGAAACCGAAGATCTCCGTCATCGTTCCGGTCTTCAACGTGGAAAAGTACCTCCGCGAGTGCCTGGATTCCGTCGTGAACCAAACCTTGCGCGAGCTTGAGATCATCTGCGTCGACGACGGTTCGACCGACTCAAGCGGCAGGATCCTCGATGAGTACGCCGCCCGCGATGAGCGTTTCGTCGTCATCCATCAGGAAAATCGGGGACTTTCCGGAGCCAGAAATACAGGACTGAAGATCTTTCTGGGGGAATTCGTGATTTTTTTGGATTCAGATGACACTTGGGTTCCCGAACTCTGCGAAATGGTCCTGCAAGAGGCCCAAAAAACCAATGCGGAACTGACCCAATTTTTCTTTGAAGCATTCAGTGAAACCCCGGTTTCGTATGAGCTGGATGGAAGAGAATGGGGGATGAAGTCGGATCCAATAGAAAAGATCGCCATGAATAAAATGCTCCCCAATGTTTGGCTCTATTTGTTTCATGGAGAGTTTTTGAAGCGAAATCAGCTCATATTTCATGAAAAGATCCTTTTCGAAGACATTCCATTTACCTGGAAGGCCCGATTCCTGGCAAATAAGATCGCAGTGGTTCCCCGAAAACTCTACCGCTACCGTATTGGAACCGGATACTCCACAGACCGGAAAAAAGAGCGGAATTTTCTGCAATATCCCAACGCCTGGAATCAAATGCTCGCGGATCTGAAAGACGCGGGGGCCTCGCCGGAGATCGTGCGTCTGCTTGCACTCAGAAAGCTGAAGGAGGTCTACTTTGCGCGCCGGGTCAAAAAGAGCATTCGGCGGGAGCTGGATGCCCGGATCGCGAAAGATCTGCTCTCGGAAGAGCGGGAATGGATCCGAAACGCCTCAAATCCGGACGGGACCAACCTTCCGCGCAAGACGCAGACCTTCTACCGTTCCCTTACGGGAAATTTCGCGCAAAGAGCGTTTTTCGGCATGAAATTCCGGCTCATGGAGCTTTGGGACTGGTTCGTCGAGCGGCTCTACTATCGGTCGAGCCTCTTTCAGGAACACGAAGAAGAACGCCGCTGGCTGCGTCACGTGATCCGCGAACACGAGGAAATTTACGGAAAAATTTACGGAAAGAAAGAGACAAAATGATGGATGGAGAAAAGCGGCTGACCATTTCGATCGCGCTGTGCACGTTCAACGGCGAGCGTTTTCTCCGCGAGCAGCTCGATTCCTTCACGCACCAGACGCGTCTTCCGGACGAAGTCGTCGTCAGCGACGACGGTTCCACGGACCGAACGATGGAGGTTCTGGAAACGTGGGCAAAAGAAGTCCCTTTCCCGGTCCGGATCCAGCGGAATCCCCAAAATCTCGGCTACGCGCAGAATTTTCAGGAAACGATGAAGCGGTGCACCGGCGACCTGATCTTTCCGTCCGACCAGGATGACTGGTGGGCACCGGAGAAACTTGAAAAGATGGCGAAAGTCCTGGAAGAACAGCCGGAACTCGCCTACGCGGCCTGCCGAACGGTTTACGCAGATGAAGATCTGGTTCCGTTTTCAGAGGAGATCATGCGCGAGAAACGGATGACCTGCCTGAGTTCCGCCTCGGCGTACCATATGGTCCGGAATGCGACGGGGTGCGGGATGGCGATCCGAAAAAGTATGCTGGAAAAAGTCCTTCCCATTCCGAACGGCTGGCCGCACGACATGTGGATCTGCGAGACCCTGCCGTTTTTTGGCGAAAGCCGTTTTCTGGAGGAGGAACTCCTTCATCAAAGGGCACACGGAGAAAGCGTAACGTTCCGCTCGATCCACGATTCCTGGAGGCAGGGACGAAACGTCTTCTACTGCCTCTCGACCGGGCAATTCCGCTGGCATGAAGGCCTCCGAAAGACATTCCGCGAAAACCTTGACCGGTTCCCGGATGGCGAATACAAAAATCACTGCCTGAAATACTACGCACACCAGGAAACGCATTTTGGAAACCGTCTTCTGGCGCAGGATCGTGCCCGGCTGGATCTTGCGTTTCTGGAACTCCTTTCCGGACGCTATTTTCGCCATCCGCAGCCGGTAAAATCCTTTCTGTTTGACGTAAAGGAAGGGGTCCTGAACTGTCTGAAGAGGCAAAAGGAAAATGAACGGAAAGCAAATGCCCCGCCCGGGAAACTGCCGGCAAAAAACCATGAAGAGGAGGAAACGAAATGAAAGTTTCCATCGCACTATGTGTCTTCAATGGAGAGGATTTTCTTGAGGAACAGCTCGCCAGCATCGCGGCACAAACGCGGCTTCCGGATGAGGTGGTGGTCGGCGACGACGGTTCCACGGACCGAACGATGGAGATTTTGGAATCGTGGAAAAACTCCGTCCCATTCCCAGTCCGGATCACGCGGAACCCCGTCAATCTGCGGCACACGAAAAATTTTGAGGAAACGGTAAAACGCGGTGTGCACGAAATCGTTTTTTTCTGCGACCAGGACGACGTCTGGATGCCGGAAAAGATAGAGCGGATCCTGCGTCTCTTTGAGGGATCTCCGGAAACGCTCCTCGTCTGCCATGAAACGCAGGTCGTGGACTCGGAGGGGAATGAGACCGGACTGACCGAACGCACGCTGCGCGGACGCGGAAATAAAACGTGCAGTCTGCGCTTCCTGACGCCGGTCAATGAAAGTGCCCCGATCGTCTCCGGATGCTGCATGGCGGTACGGCGCAGTTTTCTGCAGGAAACGCTTCCGTTTTTCTGCGCACATGACGTCTGCATCTACGCGCAGGCAAGAGCACGCTCCGGGATCCGGACGCTCCTTGACCCGCCGCTGATGAAGTACCGATTCCATGGAAAGAACGTTTCGCTCTGCGGCTCGCTCAAAGCGCAGGACCAACGCGACACGGAACTGGAACAGTCGCTCTACCGCCTCGATGTTTCGCGATTTTGGGGACATTTCGCGGAGATCGAAGAATTTCGCCGCCGCGTGGAGCAGATGCCGGAATCGGCAGGCAGGACCGAAACGCTCCGTTTTCTGGACTTCACGGTCTCGCACCTGACGAACCGAAGCCGGGTCCAGAGAAATTTCTGGCTTTTCTGGCCGCTGTGGCTCTTCGAGATCGCCGCCCTGCGCTATTTCCGCCGGGAGCAGCCGTTCCGCTCCATTTTTTATGATTGGAAATGCGGGATTCTGGCCCCGTTTCGACGTTTTCTGCATTCAGGAGAAGATCAGTTTTCAGGAGAAAAAGAGTAAAGTACCATGAACACTCCCGTCATTTCGGTCATCGTGCCGGTCTACAATGTGGAAAAGTACCTGCGTGCGTGTCTCGATTCGATCGTAAACCAGACGATGCGCGAGATTGAAATAATCTGCGTCGATGACGGAGCCACCGACTCCAGCGGTCAGATCCTCGACGAATACGCTGCGCAGGACTCCCGGATCCGCGTCGTCCACAAAACGAACGGCGGTCAGGGGACTGCACGGAATGTCGGGCTGGATCTGGCAAAAGGAACGTACGTTCTTTTTCTGGACTCCGACGATCATCTTGCGCTGGATCTCTGCGAAAAGACATTCAGAAAAGCAGAACAAACACAGGCAGACATGACGCTCTTTTACTATTCCGAAGATGCGGAGGGAGAAATTCGTGAAGTTTCGTTCCCGGATTCTCAATTTTTAGGAACTTCCAGACTCGGAAATATGCGGGCATTTTTTGAACTTGGTCCCATGATCTGGAAACTTCTCTGGCGCAGGTCCTTCATTGAGTCCAACTCCCTTCGTTTTCCGGAAGATACGCAATGGGAAGATACCGTGTTTCTGACCCGGGCATCTTTCCTTGCAGAAAAGACGGCACTTTTGCCGGAGAGTCTCTATTTTTATCGCGTGAATCCCAACTCGTGCATGAGAAAAAAAGACTCCCCCATCTTTTGCCGAAACAATGTCAGGGCGTACAATCTGGCATGGGAACAGATCCGGGATCTTCAGCCTCCGCGGGAGATCCAGACGTTTCTGCTGACTCAGAAACTCCTTTTCGTCTACTATGGCTACACGCACTCGGCACCTAAATTCCTGCGTGAATTCCGAAAAAACATCCGCGAAGGGATCCTGCCGCACGAGCTGGAGATGGTCCGAAAGAATGAGGTCGAGATCCTCCCGCTCATCCGGTACTTTTTCCTGTCGATCTACGGAAGTTTTCCGGAACGGACCATCGCAAAATTCAAGCTCTGGAAATATCATGCCGTGCGCTGGGCAGAGCGAACGTTCGGGATCTCCATTTACCCCAAAGAATAAAAAATTTCCCAAAGAAGAAAAAGAGGAAACGTTCCTCGGAAACAGACAAAATGGCGTTTGAGGGATCCGTCCGCAAACCTCCCTCAAACACCCGACGAGCTCAAAAACGCAGTCCGGATCCGGCGCAACGCAGTCCGGACGCCGGGAGACTACATAAACGCGGAGGAAGAGCTTCCCTGAAAGATCCAGGGAAAGAAACTGCGTACCGGATCGCCGGAGGAATCAAATTCCGCGCCGTATTCGGTAAGTGCTTCATGCTCGATGATCTGTTTCTGCTCATACTC
Source organism: uncultured Planctomycetaceae bacterium (assembly GCA_964599445.1). Lineage (GTDB taxonomy): Bacteria > Planctomycetota > Planctomycetia > Pirellulales > Thermoguttaceae > RGIG3701. The sequence goes on from CAZRGJ010000004.1 coordinate 14,150, forward strand.
CAGCCACGCGGAGCCGTGGAAGACATTCGAAACGCGGAACTCATCCATCGTCATTCCGGTCGGCTGGGAACTGGAAAGCCCCGTCGCACTGATGCTGATATTTCCATCCCATCGGTACGTGCCGGTCTTCGACGTGTTCTGATCGACTCCGTTGACCACAAAGGCCCCGGACGCTGAAGAACATTCCACGCCATAGCAGATCTTGGAAAGGTCCGTGAGGCTGACCGTTTCCGTTTTGAAATAGAACGTCTGCATTTTGTTAGTCATCAGATACCTGAAATTGTCCCACCCGGAATCAAACTGAAACATTCGCTCCGTCGTCTTCGCGATGGTTCCGTCGGCAGCGATCATAGTCAATCCGCCGGTCCCGGAGATCCCCATCGCACCCAAAAACAGGATCGCACTGTCCGACGCATAGCCGCCATTAACTTCCAGACGCAGGCCGCGGCCCGTGAAGGAATCACTCGTCATCTCGGCGACGTTCCACTGACATGTCCCCGTGGTCAGTGAGGCGGTCTGGGTCCCGACCGATGAAAAAAGATTTTCCAGATCCGCAAAATGGTAGACGTATTTGTAGTCTCCCCAAAGTGTCTCCGGGCTGCTCTGATCAGAAGTGATCGACGCATCCCCGTAAAGCATTTTGATCGACGTCGGCGCAGAAGACGAAAGAGTCGGGATCTGCACCCACCACGCGCCGCTTTTTGATGCTTCATCGTACCAGTCCAGCTCAAACGGAAGCCGGTTTCCATCCAGTTCAAAACAGACGTCCCAGCCCTTCTGCGAAAGGATCCTGCTGCCCATGCGGTCATTCCGGATACGAACGAGAACTGGAAAATTCGTGAGGGTCTCCGTTGGCGGCTGAAACGTTACCGTGCGATAGTAGTTCATGACTATTCTCCCTAAAAAAGACTGCGAAACTCCGGGATCTCCGAAAGAAAGATCCGGGACATTCCTGCGATCAGAAACAAGAAAATGATTCCATTTTCAGACACATCCGGCCAAAACCCAAATCGGTTCCTGCCTGACTTCCATTATATTGGGAAATCGCATTCTGTCAAGAAAAAATTTTCTTCAAAGGCACGAAAAACACACTTTCTGCGGGATTTTACGGGAGCAAAAAATTTTTAAAAAGACGCAGATGCCCGGCTTTGAACTCTTGAAAATTTTTCAATTTGCGGTAAAATGAAGTTCGTTCCAGTCATTTTCTGCCAAACGGCCCCAAAGACCGGATCAAGTCCCCCACCGGATCAAGTCCCCCACCTTCAATGAAAGGAAATTTTTCATGAAACACCGTCCCGTACTGTTTGCCGTTCTGTTTTTTGCAGTCTGCGTGCTGGCTTTTCAAACAAAATCGCTCCCGGCGTCCGATCTTGCCGAGGCAATTTCCCAAATGAAGGCACAGATCGAATCGGATGCCGTTCCCGCCGGTCCGTTCCGTGCTGACGTCGCCGTGTGCGACCAGCGCAGACACAAGATCCTCATTCTGAAAGCCGGCGAAGACTGGAGCAAACCGGAATCCGTCGTCTGGGAATGGTCTGCCGCAATGTCGCCGCAGATCCGGCCGGAACATCACAGCTGGTTCCGTAATCCGGATGAATGCAAACCCGCGCGCGGCACGAGCCACCTCCTCATGACGGCATCCGGAGGCGGGATCGCACTGATCCGTCTTGCCGACAAAGCGTGCCTTTTCTACTCCTGTATCGAAGGGAATCCCCATTCGATCGAACTTCTTCCGGACGGCAATATCGCGTCGGTCTCCAGCGGCGGTCTCTTCCCGCTCTGGGCAGTCCCGGAAGGAAATGACGCCATCGATGAAAACACGCGCCTCGCTCCCAATCCCAAAGGCCGACAGTATCCGCTCGTCGGCGGACATGGAATGGTCTGGGATGATGAAATGCAGATCCTATGGGTCCTCGGATACAAAGAACTTGCGGGCTACGAGTACAATTTCAACAAAAAAGATCCCGCACTGACGAAAGCTTTCTCCATTTCCGTCGACAAAACGTTCGCCGACGGCGGGCACGATCTCTACCCCGTGCCGAATCAGCGTGCGTTTTTCCTCACCGGACGCGGGGTCGGGGTCTACGACATCGAGAAGAAAGAATTCATTCCGCTCGTCTCCAAAGAAACGCACCCGAAAGGAATGCACAGTGTGAAGAGCGTCTCGCAGTCCCCGGAAGGCTACCTCATCATCCAGAGTCCGACCACAAACTACTGGTCTCCCCGGATCCCGTTCTTCAACCAGAAGCTCTCTCCCATCGGCACGCTCCCCGACGGCATCATCTACAAAGCGCGCTGGTGGGTCGAAAAGTGGAAGTAGGATCCGTCAGCGTACCGGTTCCCCGGAAGATTGCGTCCCAGCCGGCAGCGTTTTCGGAAGTGCCCCCTGAGGCGCATCCGAAAGCGTACTGAACCGGTGGACTTCGCCGTCTTCCGTGAGGCGGTGGATGAGCGTCTGAACTCCCTCAAGGCTCTCTGCAAGCCGGACACCTTTTTCCGGTCCAAGGACGCTGAAAGCGGAAGCGAGGGCGTCTGCGTCCGCCGCCGTCGGCGCAATGACCGAGACGGAAAGCCGGTCCGTCAGTCCGAGACCGGTCTTTGGGTCCACGATGTGGGAGTAGCGTTTCCCGCCGATCTCGACATACTGGTACATGTCGCCGGAATTCGCGATGCCGCAGTTGGCGAGCGTCCAGAATTCGGTCGGACCTTCACCTTCCCGGATCGACGCGACGCCGATCGTCCAGCCATCCTTTCCCGGAGGGGGATCCCCGACTCCCACGTCGCCGCCGGCATCGACCAGCGCACGCGAAACACCGAGGATCCGCATCGTCTCAAGCGCCTCATCGATCGCGTACCCCTTAGCGATCCCTCCAAGATCAAGCCGTACATTGTATTCCGCGCCATGTTTTGAAATCGAGATCGCCTGCTTTTCTGGATCGAACAGAATGTTTTCCCACCCCACCGTCTGAAGCGTCTCGCGGATCCTTTTTTCCGGCGGGAGACGCCGACTCTTGCGTGCGTGTCTCCAAAGACGGACGACCTGACCCACCGTCGGATCGAACGCGCCGTCCGAGATCTTCGCATGATATACCGCCAGCTGCAGGACCGTCCAGAGATCTTCGCCGACGCAGATGAACTCGCCGGGAAACGCTTTGTCGCAGAACTGGCGGATCTCGCTCTTTTCATCGTAGTCGCTCAGCCTTGCGTTCAGATCCCGAAAACGTCCAAAAGCTGCGTCCGAGACCCGTTTTGCCGTCTCTTCATCCGGCGCGTAAAGGACAATCCGGATCGGGACGGCCATCTCAACGCCCTGGAATTCAAACCGATCCAGCGAGGAGGCTTCCTCTTGCGCCCCAAGCACATTTTCCCCCGGAATCAGGGAGAAAAAGAGCATAAAAGACCCAAAAAACAGCGAAAGTATTAAAATGGGTAATTTTGAGGCCATGTTTTTCCAAATTGCCAAAAAGGGGGTGAGAAAGGGGGCGGATACCGATAGTTTTTTATCTACATCCAGGTCGATTTCAGCTTCATTTTAAGGAAAAGAAACGAAAAGTCAAGGCATTCCGGGAAGAAATTTAAGAAATTTTGGAAAAAGTTGAAAGAAATGGACAGAAAATGCGTAAAAAAGCCCCCCCTCCCCCTTCCATTTCTCTGAAATTGTGCAATACTATGTCGTCCCGCGATAGTTTTGGGCAGTCCCCGGACGGTCCTGCTCTCACGGGAAACTCTTGGACCGCAGACCTGACAGTCAGGTTTAGAGATGACGCCGGTATGTCATCGACGGTAAGAGTTTCGACACACTAAATTTCAGGAGAGTAGAATATGAATCTTTCACAGTATGGAATTTTCCAGGAAAACGTTCTTCGGAACCCGGTCGCGGCGGTCCTTTACGCGGACGCGCTTGCTCACGACAGTGCCGCCATTTCCAGCACGGGCGCACTCATGACGAATTCCGGTCTGAAAACCGGACGCAGCCCGAAAGACAAACGTATTGTGGAAGATGCGGAAACGGATCAGGACATCTGGTGGGGCAGCATCAACATGAAGACGGACGCGGAAACGTTTGCGCGGAACCGGCAGCGTGCGATCGACTATTTCAATATGTGCGACCGCCTGTACGTCGTGGACGGCTTCGCCGGCTGGGATGAAGAATGCCGCGTGAAAGTGCGCATCATCTGCACCCGCGCCTACCATGCTCTCTTCATGCGCAATATGCTCATCGTGCCGACCGACTCGGAGCTGCGTGATTTCGGTCAGCCGGACTACGTGATCTTCAACGCCGGAAAATTCCCGTGCGATCCAAAGATCGGCACCCACACGAGCAGCACGAGTGTTTCGCTGAGCTTTGCCGCGCGCGAATTCGTCATCCTCGGCACACAGTACGCCGGCGAGATGAAGAAGGGCATCTTCACCATCATGAACTACCTCATGCCGAAACAGGGCGTCCTTTCCATGCACTGCTCGGCAAACGAAGGACATGACGGCGACGTCTCGCTTTTCTTCGGCCTTTCCGGAACGGGAAAAACGACCCTTTCGACCGAAGCGAACCGCAAGCTCATCGGCGACGACGAACACTGCTGGACCGACCGCGGCGTCTTCAATATTGAAGGCGGATGCTATGCGAAGTGCATCAATCTCTCGAAAGAAAACGAGCCGGAGATCTTCAATGCGATCAAATTCGGAACGGTCCTCGAAAATGTCGTGGCGGACCCGGAGACCCGCGAAGTGGACTACACGGACAAGAGCCTGACGGAAAACACCCGCGCAGCCTATCCGCTTGATTTCATTCCGAACACGAAGATCCCGGCGGTCGGCGGCCATCCGAAAAACATCATTCTGCTGACCTGCGATGCATTCGGCGTTCTGCCCCCGGTGAGCAAACTGACGCCCGAGCAGGCTATGTACCACTACATCAGCGGCTACACCGCGAAAGTCGCCGGTACGGAAGTCGGCATCAAGGAACCGCAGCCCGATTTCTCCGCGTGCTATGGCGCAGCATTCCTCGTCTGGCATCCGACGAAATACGCTGAATTGCTGGCGGACCGCATGAAGACGTACGGCTCCAACGCATGGCTCGTGAACACGGGATGGGCCGGCGGCGGATACGGTGTCGGCAAGCGCATGTCCATCAAGCATACCCGCGCCATCATCGACGCGATCCACTCCGGCGAACTGGCGAATGCGCCGATGGAACAGGATCCGATCTTCGGTCTCTACGTTCCGATGCAGTGCACCGGCGTTCCGGCGGACGTCCTGATCCCGCGCGAATCGTGGATCGACAAAGCGGCCTACGAAGAAACGGCGAAGAAGCTGGCGGAAGCCTTCAAGGCCAATTTCGCGAAGTACGCGGAAGCCGCAGCTCCGGAGATCCTGGCCGGCGGCCCGTTCTAGCAGATGGGATCCAGTCAGCTGCACGATCGTCGGCTGAACCGCAGTTGATGGAGCAGTAAAAGAAAAAGCCTTTCCGACCGATTCGGGAAGGCTTTTTTTGCGGTTCATCCGGGGAAACAGCAGATCCGTCCCCAAACCGGGAGCTTTTTTTCGCAGTGACCGGCACGTTTCAGAGAGCGGACTCCCGCTTACTCTTTTTCTACCATCATGACGGTATACTTCAGTTTTACGGACATTTTTCCGTTCACGGTGACGGTGCCGGCCATCTGGAAGGCGTTGGAGTAGAAATCTTCCAGGTCAGCCTGAATGACGATGGTCTCGCCGGGACGCACGATCTGACGGAAGCGAATGTCGCTCATCTTCGCCACGACCGGCATTTTTCCGGCAAACGATTTCGTGTCGGACTCCATCTTTTTGGCAAGAAAGACCGCGCCGGCCTGGAGTGCGGACTCGCAGAGAAGGACGCCGGGCACGAGCGGGAAATCGGGATAGTGTCCCTTGAAGAACGCTTCCTCTCCCGTGAATGTTTTCCGGCAAACGATCCGGTTTTCCGTAACTTCAATGATCTCATCGATAAAAAGGAACGGATCCCGATGCGGGATGGCGTTCATGACTTCTGTGCGATCCATTTTCCCTCCATTTTTTCATGAAAAACCGTCTTCGATCCCCTGCCGTCCGTCCGTTCCGCCATCCCGAAACACTCTGAATCCTGAATTTCCAGGGATCCAGAAACACTCTGAATTCCGAGTGCTCCATCTTTTCGAGACTCGGCAGTCTTTGGCCCGCACGGAGAGGAAGTTTTGTCTTTGCGGCAGGACCTTCTCAATTCTGCGAATGGACATCCATCCGGACTTCCAGCTTTTTGATCGCGTCGATATTGATCTGGCGCACTCGCTCCCGCGTAATGTCAAGTGCGCTCCCTACGTCGCGCAGCGTACGTTCCACACCGTCTTCGAGACCAAAGCGAAGCCGCAGGACAGCAGCTTCCCGTTCGGACAGATTCCCCAGCTCTTCATGCAGAGACTCCAGATCGCTCTTCAAAATAGCGATCTCTTCCGGAGTGCAGATCCGGTCATCGACGACCAGAAATTCCATCCCGATCCCATCCTCGGAATCATGACTGGAAGCGGTCTTCATGGAATTTTGTGCGCAAAGGATCTTCTGAATATCGTTTCTGCTGACTCCGATCCGGCGTCCGATCTCTTCCGGCCGGGGAATACGCTGAAGCTGCTCTTCCAGAAGCGCAGCCTCCCGAAGCCATTTACTCAGATACTCCGCAATGTACGTCGGGATCTGGATGGAGCGCGTCATGTTCACCAGTGCACGGCGGATCCTCTGATGGATCCAGTAGCTCGCAAACGTAGAGAATCGGGCACCCGCGTTTTTATCGTAGCGTCCGGCGGCCTTGATCAGTCCCAGATTTCCCTCTTCGACCAGGTCGTCGAGCGAACAGCCTTTCCGCACGTATTTCCGCGCGATATTCACCACCAGGCGGAGATTCGCCGCGATCAGGATATTTCGAGCCTCTTCGTCTCCCTGCATCACGCGCTCGGCAAGTTCTTTCTCCTCAGCCGCAGTCAGAAGCTCAACTCCATTGATGTCCTTCAAATAAATATCCATGCAGCTCCGGGAACGCCCCCCCAGATTTTCGTCGTCCATGCGAAATTTTTTTCTTTTCTTCATGAAATCCCTCTTCTACCACAAGAGATGGATGCCCTGGGAAACCAGCTTTTCCCTTTTCGGTGCATGTCTTGAAGTAAAATCACGAGAAAACCGGCTCCTCCATCACGAACTGCCGCGATCTGTCCGATCCAGCGGTACTTCATGAACTTTCGATCCGTTTTTCTCACAGACGGCATCCTCCTGAATACGCGCCTGCTGTCGGAAACCACACAATTTCCTCATGCCGTTTCAAACAATAAGCTAATTTTAACACAATTTTGGAAAACTTCAAGCAATTTTTGAAAATTCTTGGAAATTTTACCAAAATAAATCCAACAAAAAGCACATTTTAACGGTTTTTCTAATTGTTCCAAATATATCGATTTTCCTAGCACACGGCACAGTTTTTCATCCATTCTTTCTCAAACCAGACGTTGATTTTCCGGAACGAAGTCGGTCTCTCCGTCAGTCGGGCGGGACGGCAATTCCGCGAAAGCGCGGAAACAAAAAGGTACTCCCCAACCGCATACTCCCAGTTTGCCGCCATCCGCGTTTTTTCATCCGTTCGGAAATTTCGCAAAACGGCAAAATTCGACAAAAATTTCGAAAAAAATCGCAAAAAAAGATGGGAACGGCTTGCATTTCCCGCCAGACACTCTATAATTGAAGAAAAGAGCAAGCGATTTGCTGAGCCAGTCACTCCATTCCGGAAAGGTTCCTTCATGAAACACGGCCTGATTTTTTCAATTATTTTGACGGGTTTCGTTTCCGTCTTTGCAGTCCCGCACACACTTTCAGCCCAAGGCACCCCCACCGTTCCCCGGCTGAATATGGGGCAGACTTCCACTGCGGCCGGACAGATTCCCGCTGCGGCCGCGGCAAAAGCAGGATCGAATGCAGCAGTAAAAGAAGTCGAGTTCTCCGAAATCGAAGCCGACGTCCCCAAACCAGTACTGAAGAAGAAATCGGCCCAGCCGTCCGTCTCTAATCCGGCCGCGGCACGCTACCAAAAAGCGCAGGATGCCTACAAAAAAGCGGTCCAGAACGTGCGTGAACTCCAGAAACAGTACGTCAAGCTGGAGACCGACGAAGAGGAACGTGAAGAGATCGGCGAAAAACTCCAGAAGTACGCAGATTTTCTGACGAAACTTCATCCGAAACTCATGGATCTTGCCGAGGATGCGTGGAACGAGCAGCCGACCCGTGATCCGGAGATGCTCCGCGTAATCGTGGAAGTGCTGGAAGTGCGCCTGACGATGGAAGAATACGAACGCGCGTCGAAGATCCTGGAAGGACTTTTTGCACAGAAGGTGCAGGACATTCTCCCGGACCTTTACGATGCCGCCGGCGAGACGGCCTTCATGTTGAACGAGTTTGAAAAGGCGGGAAAATATTTTACGGAAGCCGAGGCAAAAAATGTCCTGACCGAGCGGTGCAAGGCATTCCAGAAAGACCTGGTTTACTATCGGACAGCATGGGCGAAGGAAGTGGTATTGCGTGACCGGGATAAAACGGCAGGCGATCTGCCCCGAGTGGAACTCGAAACGACCAAAGGGACCATCGTTCTGGAACTCTACGAAAATGAGGCGCCAAACACCGTCGCGAATTTCGTCTACCTGGTGGAAAAGGGATTCTACGACGGACTCTATTTTGAGCTGGTCATTCCGGGAATGTTTGCCGAGTCCGGCCGTTCGATGGAAAGCGCGGACGGAGGCCCGGGCTACATGATCCGCGACGAATTTGACGAAAAGAGTATGCGGACCCACTATCGCGGAACGATCAGCATGGCGAACGCGGGACCGAATACGGCAGGGTCGCGTTTCTTCCTGAGTTTCACCCCGATGCGGGAAATGGACGGCAAATTCGTCGTTTTCGGCCGCGTCGTCAAGGGGATGGACGTTCTTTCGCAGCTTCAACGCATTGACCCGGCAAATCCGGATCCGATGGCGGAACCCGATCAGATCACCAATGCGCGCGTCATTCGGAAACGGGACCACAAATACCGCCCGAAAGTCCTGAAGCTCGAGACAGAAGAAGAAAAAGCGAAAGCGGAAACAAAAGCGAAAAAAACGTCTAAAACCGCCAAATCGAAAAAGAAGGGCACGAAAACGCGCACTGCGTACTAGACCCGGATTTTCACGCATCGCGCACTTGCGTCATGTTCCCGGACATCGAGGGTGCCTGAACATTGGATGCGGTGAGTCTGGGAACCTGCGTCAGCTCCAGCATTCTCCCGGCCGGTTCTGCAGAAGCCAGCCGGGAGATCTTTTTTCCGACTGCGGAAGGGGGATGCGGGAAATGGGGAGAACAGAGGTGGAAAAAATCTTCCAAAACACAGCTCCCCCCCCTCGCAGGAATCTCTGAATCTGGTAAAATGAAGTGAGTTTCGCGTGAAGATTTATTCACCGGAAGCCAAAGGTCCCATTCATTCTCATGAATGGAAAATGCAGAAACTCCTTCAGACAGGCACGAACAGATCCAATGCCGGAACAGAAACCGAAAAAACAGAGAACCAACGTATCTGGGAAAGAGCTGATCGCACTGGAACGCACGATGCCCCACAATCTGGATATGGAGCGCGGCATCCTTGGGAGCATCCTTCTCGACAATATGGTGTTGGACGACATTCAGCAGATCGTTCGGGAGGATGATTTCTATCTGGACGCTCACCGCATTCTGTACCATCATCTGCTCGAGCTGCACAATTCGGGCAGGATCGTCGATGCGCACACGCTGGTGGACAGTCTGGAACGCTCCGAGGCACTCGAGAAGATCGGCGGGATGCAGTACCTTGCCGAGATCCTGCACTCCGTCACGATGGCCGCCCATGCAGGTGCCTATGCGGAAGTGGTGCGCGACAAGGCAAGGGCAAGAAAGCTCATTCAGGCGAGCAATCTCATCGTTCAGAAAGCCTACGAGCCGGATTCCGACATCAATTCGCTGGTCTCCGAGGCAGAAGAACTGATTTTCGCAGTCCACGATGAGCGAAGCAATGATTCGGTCGTCGGGATCATGGAAGTCCTGACGGAAGTCTGGGAGAAGGTGGACCTCTACCAGAAAGGCGGTGCCGTCGGGATCCCGACCGGATTCACCGACCTGGACAAAATGACGGGCGGTCTGCACGACAATGAGCTGATCATCATCGCGGCACGTCCGAGTATGGGAAAAAGCGCGTTCGCCGCAAATATTGCGGACTATGTGGCGATGGAAGCCGGAAAGGCGGTCCTTTTTGTCAGCCTTGAAATGTCGAAGGCGGAACTGGGACTGCGTATCCTCTGCGGAAGAGCCGGCGTCGACAGTCAGCGGGTGCGTCAGGGACGGCTCACGACGGCAGATACACGCAGTCTCCAGGAGGCCAGCAGCGCGATGATGCACTCCAGATTTACGATCGACGACTCGCCGAGCCGAACCGTCTCGGACATCGCAGCCATGGCGAGACGATTCCGAAGAAAAGGGGAGCTGGATCTGATCCTCGTGGACTACCTCCAGTTCATCAAGGACGACGGAACGACGACGAACCGTCAGGAGCAGGTCGCGAAGATCTCCAGACGCCTGAAGGAACTGGCGCGTGAACTGCACGTTCCGGTCGTCTGTCTCGCGCAGCTGAACCGGCAGACGGAAGAAGGGGGAGACCATCGTCCGAAAATGAGCAACCTGCGCGAATCCGGTTCGATCGAGCAGGACGCAGACGTCGTGATGTTCGTCCATCGCGAAGAATACTACTACCAGGCCCAGCCGGAGAAGATCAAGGAAAAAAATCTCGCGGGCAAAGCGGAGATCATCATCGCGAAACAGCGAAACGGGCCGACGGGCGTCGTGCAGCTTCAGTGGGAGGCCAGTTTGACGCAGTTCCGCAACCTGGCGTACAAATCGATCGACGGTCTGCCGAATGATCTGGGCTAAGTCCGGATCCCAAACGGCAGCAGGTCCAAACTGACGGCAGGTCCAAACTGACGGCGGGTCCAAACGGCGGCAGGTCCAAATTGACGGCAGGGCCAAACTGACGGCGGGTCATGAAAAAACAGGAGAAGGTGAATGGCTGAGAATGAACGTCTGATCTCCTCGCGAAGATCCTTTTTGCGCGGAAAGTTTTTTTCTCCGGAAGTGCAGAAAGAGAAGGAGATCCAGCGTCAGCGGGAAGCGGAAGAAGCGGAAGCGCGGCGTCAGGCAGAAGCACCGGTGCAGTACATGGAGTACTCCCGAAAGGCAATGGCGGCGGATTTCGTCATCTTCACGAACGCAGGCGAATACGAAAATGCGTTCGATGCGGCCGTGGAGGCACTGGATGAAGTTTCCCGGCTCGAAAAGGTGCTGAGCTACTTCCTGCCGGACAGCGAGATCTCGCTCCTGAATGAAGATGGGCCGTACTATCCGGTCTCGGTCAGTTCGGAAGTCTACGAGCTTTTGAAATACTGCGGCAGACTTTACGAGGAGACGCACGGAGCGTTCGACATTACGGCGACGCCGCTCTCGGAGGTCTGGGGATTCATGCGCAGGACAGGGCGGCTTCCTTCCGAGGAGGAACGGCTTGAGGCACTCGCGAAAGTTTCGGCAGGCCGCATCCAGTGGGACGACGCAGAATGTGCTGTCCAGCTCGGCTGTGAAGGAATGAAGGTTTCGCTGGGAAGCATCGGAAAGGGATTCGCTCTTGATGCGGCTGCACGGATCCTCGAAACGTACGGCTTGAATGATTTCATTTTTCATGGCGGTTTGAGCAGCGTTCTGGCTCGCGGAGCGAGACGCGGTCGGGAAGACTGGCTGGTGGGGCTTCATCATCCGCTCAAACCAAATGAACGGCTCATGGAGATCCCACTGAAGGACCGTGCGCTGGGGACTTCCGGCTCCGCGACGCAGTATTTTTGGGCAAACGGCAGGAAATTCGGTCACGTGCTGGACCCGCGGACGGGGTTTCCTGCGATGAACGTTCTTTCCGCCACGGTCCTTGCGCCAACGGCAACGGAAGCGGACGCACTGGCGACGGCGTTTTACGTCATGGGTCCGGAAGAAGCGGAATCCTTTTGCCGGGAACGTCCGGAACTGGGGGCCGTTTTCGTCCTTCCCGGAGCGGGATCCAGCGTGAATGTCGTCAGGTTTGGAGAAATTTGACCGGCGGCGGACGTCGGAATTTCGTCGGAGATCGGTTTTCGGAAATACTTTGTGGAGAAAAACGATGCGGATCCGCAATTTATGGATGATGGTGGTGCTTTTTTGCGGGATGGTACTTCCGGAGGGCGTGCTTTTCGGTGCGCCGTACCTGAAGCAGCGTCTTCAGCCGGAAATCATCTGGGGGCATTTTTGCCTCACGCTTCCCAAGGGACGGACCGGCACGGTGAACGTCACGCGCCAGGGGAAATTTCCCCTTCATTTTCAGTTGACGGCCGGAAATGGCGGGATGGCGAACGCGGAGTACCGATACTCAGGCAGTCAGGAATTCGTTCTGCTTTCCATCCGAAACGGATTTTCGCTCCTGAATTTCAGAGCACTCCCCGACGAAAACACGTACGTTCTTCTGCTTCAGGATCGGGACGGCAAAAAGATCCATTTGGAGACCGGCACACTTTCCGACACGATGAAAGCGTGCCTGAAACGTGAGCTTCAGGAAAGGATCCGGACGGAAGAACTTCACGGCGAAAATGTCCGATCCTGGCAGGCGGATTCCTTTTGGGAGCTGCTTTTCTGCCGTCCGTACGAGTGCCGGGAAGCACTGAACGCAATTTTTTCGATCTATGGCGAGCCGCCGGAAATGCTGAAAGATTTCAGCGGCGCATTCACCAGCACACTGATCCAGCGGGAGATGGAATCGCGTGCCCCAAAACCGGCGTATTCCACATCCGTTCCACTTGCCGATCCAGCGTCTCCGTTCTCTGGTGCTCCGGAGTCCGCGTCCTGGGCCGATCCGAAAAAAACGGAAGCGCAGATACGTGAGCTTCTCCGACTGCTCGACAGCGACAAGTTTTCCGTCCGACGCCGGGCCGACGAAGAACTGCGTGGATACGGGATCGGGATCTTCCTGAACCTCGGCAATATTCCGCACGAAGAACTTTCTCCAGAAGCAAGGTTTCGGCTTACCCGCATTTTAGAGTACGTCGAGAAAAACGTAAAGCTCTCGCACGAGAACTTTCTGCACGACGTGCAGTTTTGGACAGCCAAACCGGCAGCCTGGATCGCCGTTCTGGAATTCGGAACGCTGGAACAGCAGGATCTTGCGTGGGAGATCCTGAAAGAAAACCGGTCCCGCTTCTTTTCAGCTTCCGAAAAGCCGGAAAAAGGTCTGGATCAGGTGTTTCAGCACGAAACATTTTCCGCGCTTTCCGAGGAAACCAGACAGACGGTCGTTCAGCAGTTCAAGGATTTAATTTTCAGCGCGAGTCACTGAGGAAACGAGATCATGGCCAAAAAAATCATCATCCGCAGCTTCCGAAATACGGACTACTCCCAGATTTTCAACATTTGGGAGAGCAGTACCTACCATAAGACGTGGGGCAATTTCACCTCGGACGACTTTTACGCGCAGGTTTTGGGGTCGCTGCTTTTTGATCCGGAATTTTTTATTCTTGCCGTTGAGCATGACGATACGCAAAAATACCATTTCGGCATGGACGGCACACCAGTCGGTTTCGTTCACGGCGGTTTCGCACCAAACGCAGACCGGACGGGGATCGATCCGTCTGAAGGACACATTGCGATGCTCGTCGTTCGTGAGCCGCACGAGAACCGAAAGCTCTCGCCGCAAAAAGCCGAGCAGTGGAAAAACGAGATCCGGCAGATGCTGCTGACCGCGATCGAGGAAAAATTCGCCAGTCTCGGCATTCGGCGGGTCCATGCGGGCGCAAATTACCCGAACGCGCCGTTTTACTATGGACTGCTTAAGGGAGGAGAACCAAACGGGATCCCGGAAAACGACGAGTGCCTCTGTCCGCTCCTCAAAGCGAACGGCTACGTTCCGGAAAAACGCAATTTTGTGTACTCCGCATCCGTCGAGCACATGCCGGGGTCCATTTTCATCCTGCAGAATCTGATGATCCATCAGGAATCGGTCAACAAACCGAAGCATGTGCAGAAAATAAGCTGGTGGGATCAGTGTGCCCGAGCATCGCTTTCCATTGAACGCTACTCGCTCATTCACGTGCCGAATCAAAAAGTACTCGGTTCCATTACCGTCTCCAGCCGTGCGGATGTCCGCACGACGAACCACTATTCCCTGCACAATCTGCAGATTTTGGAACCGTACAGGAAACTCCAGTACGCCAAGCTGTTCATGAACATGCTTTTCCGCAGGCTCTACAGCCGCTACCATCTGCCGTTTTCGGTGGAACTGACGATTCCGGAGGAAAATCTCCCGGCCAAAAAAACGTTCCTGAGTACGCATTTTTTCATGCCGAACGGTCAGATGGAAAAATTTCGCGAAGAAAAATGCTGCGTTTTTCAGCGTGATCTTCCGGATGATCTCCTGCAGAGAGTTCAGAAATGAGCAGAGCTGAACGACTCGGAGCGCGGGGCTGAATTCGCGTTCCAGCCAGTGAAGCAAACGACGGCTTTACGAAAGGTCCCACGGAAAGATCCATGCCGAAAAAGCACATTTACTGGATCTTCGCGATCCTATGCATCTTCACCTTCTCGGCCTGGTGTGCCGATCCGTATCCCGGCACACTGCGCCACATCCTGCGGCTGGTGCACCGCCATGCCATTTCAGCTCCGTCCGAACGGGAACTTTTCAATGCCGCAGTGGACGGTCTGCTGGCTTCGATCGACGAAAATTCAGGTTTCATTCCGCCGTCGATCTACGAGGAACTCAATGAAGAATTCCATCAGGAAACCGGGACCGTCGGGATCCTTTTCTGGTTTGACGAAGCGAAAAAGCAGTACCGCGTCGGCTGTACGCTCCCGGATTCCGCAGCACGCGAAGCCGGGATCGAGCCACAGGACGTCCTCCTTTCCATCGACGGCGAGCCGCTGACTTCGGAAAACGCGCCGAAGCTCCTGAGCAAACTGCATTCGCAGACGAAAACGCAGGTCCAGGTAGAGACGTTTCGTCCATCGTCTCAAAAAAAGCGGACACAGACGCTGGTTTCCCGCAAACTGCTGGTCCAGTCCGTCACGGGATTCACCCGGCTTCCGGACAGTACGTGGGAGTACCGCCTCCCGATGTTCCCGCAATCGGAAACCGGTGAAGGAACCTCCGAAGAAGCCTCCGAAACGGATGGAATGCCCACGAAAAAAACGGATGGAATGCCCACGAAAAAGGCGGACGGAATGTCCGCGGTAAAAACCGACGGGTACGCTGCAGAAAAGACCGAAGGGAAGCCGGATTCGGACGCTCCGCTTTACGTCAGGCTGGAAACTTTTGGCGAGCAGACGGCTCGGGAGCTTCGGGAGATCCTGACGCACGGAATGCAGACGGAGGCGTGCGGTCTGGTTCTGGATCTTCGCGGGAATTCCGGGGGACTGCTCAAAACGGCACTGGAGATCTGCGGAATGTTCGTTCAAAAGCGTGCGATCATGGTCCAGATCGTCGGGAAAAACGCACGGACGCCGACCGTCGTCCCCAACGAGGCCGTTCCGATCTGGACTCGCCCGGTCGCCGTTCTGATCGACCACCGGACGGCCAGTTCCGCGGAGATCGTGGCGGCCTGCCTTCAGGATTGGGGAAAAAGAGGTCTTCCGAAAGCGGTCTGCATCGGTTCGCGGACGTACGGGAAAGGAACGATCCAAAATATTTTCGACCTCGGTCCCATTCCGGATGACCGGGACCTTGAGAAGGAAACTGACTGGTACACGGTCTGGAAACGGATCCGCGAAACACCGCGGCGCGGCGGACTGCGGATCTCCTCGGAAATGTACCTGAGTCCGGACGGACACATGATCCACCGGTTTCCCAACTCTCAAAAAGAAGAGGAATGGGGAGTCCAGCCGAACGGCGGCTGGGAGTGCGGAATCTCCGAAAATCCGGAATTTCAGAAAGATCCGGATGGATTTGAAAAAAGATGGAAGAGCCTGAAGTACCTGAGAGCTTCCGGTGCCCTGCCGGAGTCCCGATGGAAGGAGATCCCTGCGCTGGATCTTCCGCTGAAACGGGCAATAGACTTTTTTCAGGCAGAAAAATAAACAAAATCGGCAGCATTTACGATATTTCAGTAGAGGCTCCGAAAAAATGCTCCGCAAACCATGCGCAAACCACGCGCAGTGAGCCCCGGTTTGCGGCGGGCGTTGAGCTTTGACGATACACATTGGCCGAAGAGCTGGCAAAATACGGGAGTTCCGCTCCTGATTTTCGCGAAAAGCTCCCGGAAAAAACAAAAATTTGGTTTCACGCTGACCCTTTTTTCATTTCGGCGCTCCTCCGCACTGGGATGCAGACGGACAGAATGTTCCTCTGCCTCTGCCGGTCGGTCCGCCCTTCATTCAGTGAGGAATGAAGCACGAAAAGAAGAAGCCGTCGGTTTTTTGAGTACTTTTTATTTTAAAGGGAACGAATCCATGCTGGATCGAAAATTCATTCTGGAAAATCTGGAGCTTGTGCGCCAGAACTGCGTCAATCGAAATGTCGACGTCGACGTGAATCGTTTTGCGGAACTGGAGACGCGCCGCCGCGAGCTTCAGGCGGAATCGGAAGAGCTGAACCGTCGGGCAAACGAAGTCTCCAAGACGATCGGGAAAGCTAAAGATGAAGCCGAGCGCAACGCCCGCAAGGAAGAAGGAAAGGCTCTGCGCGAGCAGAAAGCGGAGATCGACCAGAAACTCTCGGAGATCTGCGAGGAACTGGACGGTATCCACATGGCGATCCCGAACATGACGCACCCGGATGCGCCGATCGGTGAGGACGACAAATCGAATCTGGAGCTGATGCGCGGCGAGACGCCGATCCGAGAATTCGATTTCCAGCCGCTCGATCACGTGGAGCTGGGACAGAAACTCGATCTGATCGACTTTGAAGCAGGTGCGCGCGTCACGGGAGCCGGTTTCTATTTCCTCAAAAATGAAGCCGTCCTGCTCGACATGGCGCTCCAGATGTACGCAATGAACATTCTGATCAAGGAAGGCTTCACGCCGATGAGTACGCCAGACCTGGCGAAACAGTCGATCCTCCGCGGGACGGGATTCAATCCGCGCGGAAACGAGACGCAGATCTACAGTATCGCGGACACGGACCTGAGCCTCATCGCGACGGCCGAGATCCCGCTTGGCGGAATGCTTTCCGGCGAAGTCGTCGATTCCGAACTTCTCCCGCTGAAATTCTGCGGAACGAGCCACTGCTTCCGTACGGAAGCGGGTGCGGCAGGAAAAGCGTCGCGCGGTCTCTACCGGGTCCACCAGTTCTCCAAGGTCGAAATGTTCGCCTTCACGCTGCCGGAAGACAGCGAAGCGATGCTCTACCATCTGCGCGAGATGGAAATGCGCATTTTCGACGGACTAAAGATCCCCTACCGTGTCGTCGACACATCGACGGGCGATCTCGGCGGTCCGGCATACCGGAAGTTTGACCTGGAAGCGTGGATGCCCGGACGCGGCGACGT
>CAZRGJ010000005.1:0-29055 GCA_964599445.1 uncultured Planctomycetaceae bacterium
CCGGGTCCATGAAAAAGGCATCCTCCACTGCGATCTGAAGCCGGGCAATATTCTGATCGATCCGACCGGAAACGTTCGGCTCGCGGACTTTGGGCAGTCGCGTCTCTCGCACGACATGGCACCTGCGCTCGGAACGCTTTTCTATATGCCGCCGGAACAGGCGAGACTGAATGCTCACGCCGATGTGCGTTGGGACATTTACGCGCTGGGTGCGATCTTCTACACGCTGCTGATGAACCGGCCTCCGCATTACGCGCCGATTTTTGTAGAACAGATCCAGGAACAGGAAACGCTGACGGAAAGGATGCGGGATTACCGGCGTCTTCTGTTCGCGCGGCCGGTCCCGGTCGATCATCGGCAGCTGAAGGGAATGTCTTTGAAGGGGGCGCAGATCCTGGAACGGTGCCTCGAACCGGATCCGGAAGACCGCTTTCAGACGATGGCGGAACTGCTCAGGGAATGGGAGAACGTCAAGGCGCAGCGTGCGCAGTTTCCTCTTCTTCTGCTCGGAATGGTCATGCCGATCCTGCTTTTCCTGGTGGGGAGCTTTTTCGTGACCTGGGAATTCCACTCGGTTTTTCATGAAGGAGAGCGCGTCATTACGGACTCGACGCTCGAGGCTGCCGACTATGCCGCAGGTGCCGTCGCGAAAAACGTGGAATCGGAGATCTCCCGGCGTCGGCGTGTGGTGGAACAGCTTGCGGAAAACTGGCAGTTCTGTGATCTTGTGCAGGAATTGAAAGAAAATTCCGAGTGGAATGAACATATTCAGCGGCTGAAAGCGATGCAGGCCGCGGTTTCTTCGAAAGTGGAAGGGGAATCGATCGTACAGACCCGGTCCACGGAAGAAAAGTCGGCTGCGAAACCGCAGAGATTGAAAGATGAGGCCGCCGTTTTGGCGCAGAGAGCGGAAGAAGAACCCGCCACGCAGGCACAGTGGCTTCAGCTGCGGACCGAGTTCGCGAATTTTCCAAAACGTCTTGAGCTTCAGAAGGTTTTGGAAGAGTCTCTTCCCAGGGATTTCCAGGTGGCGATGGGAGATGATTTCTTTTTTGTGGACACGAATGGGATCGCGTGTGCCCGGATGCCGTTTTCGGAACAGGTCGGGAGAGATTTTTCGCCGTATTTTAAAGGAAACGGAATCGAAAAGGATCCCCTGCTTCGGTACGAGACCCAGATCTCTGACGTTTTTCTGAATCCCCTGACGGATCGATGGTCTGTCGGCATCATCGTGCCGGTCTTCAGTGCGGAAGAAGAACCCGTTTTTCTCGGTTTGCTCTGCATGGCGGTCGAGATCGGGAACTTCATTCAGCTGGAAGGTCAGACGGACCATTTCGCGGTCCTGGTCGATCAGAGAGAGGGAATGTCGAAAGGTCTGATTCTTGAGCATCCGCTCTACGAACAGCTGAGCCGTGCCGGGATAGCGATACCGGAGAGTTTTCTGGAGAAGAAATTCCGCGTCACGGAAAAGATCATTCCGGATACGCAGGAAAAAGCGCACCACTACCGTGACCCGCTGGCGGCTTCGAAACTGGCGAAAGGCCAGTTTCAGGAACGCTGGCTTGCGGCATGTGCAGACGTGGAGCTTGGGACGGGCGAAAAATGGCTCGTGATTGCGCAGACGTCGTATGATCATGCGGTCGGCGGGACTTTCAAGGCGATCGAATCGCACTTTCGGCGCGTTTACATTACGGCGGCCGTCACGTTCCTGGCCCTCATCCAGATCGCGTGGTTTTTCATCCATCGTATTTTTATTTTGAAAGCGAACCGCTGAATCAGGACTTCTGGATCAGGAATCCATTAAATCAGAACAAGAAAACGGAATGGTGCAGAAATGGAATTGGATCTTTACCAGAACCACACACGGGAATGGCTCCAGAACGAATACGCTTACCCGGTTCTGAGCCGCCGGGCGGAAGGGATCTCCGTCGGGATCAATCTTTCCCCGGCGAATGAGTGCAATTTTCATTGCGTTTACTGCCAGGTCATTCCCGAGCAGATCCATCCTGGAATGAAGGTGGATTTTGAGAAACTTCGGGAAGAACTGGAACCGTGCGTCGACTTTGCGCTTTCAGGCGAGATCTTTCGCCATCCGTACTTTCTCGAAGTGCCGCCGCATCAGCGAAGAGTGAACGACATTGCGTTCAGCGGAAATGGAGAGCCGACGCTGTCGCCATTTTTTCCGAAGACGGTCCGGCTCGCGGCCGAGATCCGAAGGACACGGATGGAGAATGGGCCTACGGAGGCATTTCGGAAAGCTGCGGAAGAGATGAAGATCGTGCTGATCACCAACGCAACGCGGCTCGGAAACACGGAACTGCTGCCGACGCTGGAGTTTCTTCTGGAGAATCATGGTGAGATCTGGGCGAAACTCGATGCGGGAACCGACGCATACTATCGCACGATCGACCGTTCTGCCGTGCCGTTTGAGACCGTACTTACCGGGATCGAATCGTTTGCCAGACGTGCGCCGCTCATCATCCAGACGCTCTTTGCGCGTATGGCAGGTAAAGCTCCGTCAGACGCGGAGATCGATGCGTATATCGCGCGGATCGCCGGGATCCTGAAAAACGGCGGACAGATCCGGCATATTCAGCTTCATTCGGTCTGCCGACCTCCGCAGTGTGCCGAGGCGCAGACGCTTGAACCGGAGATCCTGCACGAATTTGCTGAAAAGATCCGGTCTCAAACCGGCGTGGAAGTCCGTGTTTTTTAAGACGGGCAGGACACGGAGCCTTTAGGCTTTCCGGTTTTTCCGCCAGACATTTTCGAACCAGGAATCCGGTTCCGGGATCGGACGGCGCGGGACCCAGCGATGGTGAATGGTTCCGTCGGGCGCGAGCCACGTTTCCTGCACGAAATTGCGGAAATCTTCATTTTCCGGTACGATCCCCGTCTGTTTGCCGTTCAGGTCCAGACATGAAATGGCGGAAAATGCGGAATCTCCGGCACTCTCTTTCAGCGTAATGGCCGACCCGCGGCTTCCGACTTTGGAATCCAGCTGGAAACGAATGGCGTCCAGGTAGATCTCCTGCGTCAGGAGGAGCCGCGAATTGCGCTGACTTTCCATGCAGGACGGCGGGAGTGAAAGATCCCGCTCCCGGCGGACTTCCGAAA
This sequence comes from uncultured Planctomycetaceae bacterium, assembly GCA_964599445.1. Taxonomy (GTDB): domain Bacteria; phylum Planctomycetota; class Planctomycetia; order Pirellulales; family Thermoguttaceae; genus RGIG3701. The sequence goes on from CAZRGJ010000005.1 coordinate 3,118, forward strand.
GCGCACGCTCCACGAGATCTTTTTTTCGCAGAAAACCGCCGGCTGCCGTCATTCGGTACTGAAGCTCCCGGCGTTTTTCAGGCCAGTTGGGATCCGGGAGGAAATTTTCGCCGACTGTGTCCGGTTTCATTCCGGCTGCGTCCGGTTTCGTTCCATTGGAGGAGCCTCCAGCATACGGATCTCCCATTTTTCCTGCCTTTTCAGCGCGTTTCGCGATCGTCTGCGCCGCCCGCAGAGCACCGACCTGACCGGAATTCAGCGCGGAACCTCCGGGACGGTAAACTCCATGCGAGCCGTTCACTTCACCGATGGGGAAAAGACGGCGAAGATTGACGGATTCCCAGTTTACGTCTCCCGCAAGCCCCCCATTATTGTGCTGGGCGCAGACGGCGATCTCGAGCATTTCGGATCGAATGTCGATTCCGTGGTCCGCGTACATTTCGATGGCGGACGGATTCATCTTTTCCAGACGCGCGATCGGTGTTTCGAGGGCAGACGCGCCGCTCTTTTCCAGGTAATTCCACGCTTCCGTTCCCAGATTCTCACGGGAGAATCCGACGGGGTCCATCCGGAAATCAAGCCAGACTCTTCGGCCTCGCAGGACCGTTTCGACGTAGACCCAGATGTCGATCATGGATGAGCCGAAATTCCGCACGATCCCGGTATTCAGCTGCGTTTTTCGCGAGTCGAACGGCCACTGGTAGCCTTTCAGGAAGACGAGGGGGAGCAGTTCGCCAGGATGACGGGCGTACTCTTCCAGAAATTCCTGCGGATCGGAAATCCCGTCGGCGTCCGTGCTGATGAAACGCGGAATACACTGCATGTACGTCCCCGAAACATTCCAGCGAAATCCGATCGACGCAAGACCAAACTGGGATTCCGGAAGATTCTGCGCAGCTGCCCCGGCCTGAAGAGCGACGCCGATCGCGCCGGTGTGGACCGTCGGGTAGACGCTCGTCCGGTAAAGTCCTCCGGGACCTCCGACGGCAAAGACGACGTTTTCTGCCAGGACACGCAGAATGCCGGTTTCCGTTCCGTTCTCCATGACGTAGAATTCCGCACCGCAGACCTCTCCGGTGACGGGCTGATTTTCGGAATGCGGATCTGCCGGAGCCGGATCGTACTGAACGAGCAGTTCACGCACGAAAACGTTTTCGCGGACCGGAATGCCGAGTTTCTGGACCTCGCGGATCATGGCTCGGCACATTTCCCGGGAGGTGTACGGACCGATCGACGTCGCACGCTGCCGCGGGTCATGGTCCGTTTTGTATCCGACGAATTGCCCGTAGTCGTCTGCGGGGAACGGAAGTCCCAGTTCCGTGAGATTCATGAACGCGCGTACCGAATTCGCCGCCTCGGCAAGCGCAAGATCGCCGTGCATACTTCCGCCGGCAAAGTACGTCTCCGCCATGTCGCGCACACTGTCCGCATCCGCACCGCACAGCGACAGCTTATAGTACGTCTGCTTGTCGCTTCCGGTGTTGATGGACGTGCCGCCCTGCAGGGATTCCGTCGCGATGAGAAGGTCCGTGATGCCGAATCGGTGAAGATGGATCGCCGCAGAGAGACCGGCCGCTCCGGAGCCGATGATCAGTGTGTGGACGCGCACAGTTTCCATATTTCGTCAGCCTTTCAGATGGGAATGATGGGGGGGACTCCGCAAAACTGCGGACCGCTGGGGCGGGGGAACGCTTTCAAAAAATCATCTCAGATGCTCAAAAATCTTCCGGACGGATGAACTGCCGCTCCTGAGGGAATTCCGTACCGTCAATGATGGCGATGGCCGTCGCGGTCGCGTGAGTTCCACAGTGTGAGATAGTGACCTGAATGTCCGAGATCCCCTCGGCAAGCACTTTCGCGAGTACTCCGCCGCCGATGCAGAGGTAAGGTGCACCGGACGGAGCGTTTTTGATCTCCATGTCGCGCCAGGCGATCCCGCGGACCCAGCCGGTCCCGATCGCTTTGAGGATCGCTTCTTTGGCGCACCAGCGTCCTGTGTAGCTTTCGATCGACTGCTTTCTTGCACGGCAGTACTCGTTTTCCCAGTCCGTGTAGACGCGGCCGTAGAAATAATCGCCGTGTTTTTCAAGCATTTTTCGGATCCGAGCACATTCCGTGATGTCGGTACCGATTCCAAAAATTTTCATTTTTTTATTTTCTCCCATTTTTTTCAGGGGACCCAGGCGTTTTTTCTTTTCGTATCCTGAGAAATGAAGGATCCCGAAAGAAAAACCCGCGGAAGAGGATTCTTTCGCGGGCCGACTGGAAATTACGGACGCCGGAAGAGGCAGGACCATGCGAGGAACGGCTCGTCTTTGGCGCGGGAACGGATCGTTCCCTGCCGGACCTCCACGACCTCAAACAGGGAAGCAAGCTCTTCCGTGACCTCTTCCTGGCTGACGGACGGCAGGAAATTCTGCTCGGCATACTCCCGTTCAAGACCTTCCTCACTCGCACCGGCAAGCGTATAATAGTATGAGCCTTTCTTGGTGATGCGCCACAGCATATCGATGTAGTCCGCGAGGAAACGCTGACGGATAAAATGGTAGAATCCGATGTCGTACACAAAATCGTACTGATTCCGATTATGGTGCGTGAATCTGAAAATATCGTCCGTCACGATCCGCAGCTGCGCATTCCGGATGTCCGCTCTGGAAGACGCGCGGTCCGTCGCCATGCGGGAACAGTCCACTGCCGTCACTTCAAAACGTTTCTGCGCCATATAAAGAGCTTCGATCCCGCTTCCGCATCCGATGTCGAGGACCGTCGTTCTGGTTTTCAGATTCAGTCCGTCCACGACCTGTTTAAAATCAGGTTCCAGTTCGCCGGTATCCCATGACGGGGTCCCCTGGCGATAAAAATCATCCCAGTCAAACTCTTTCTGCGACTTGGTGCTGTCTTTGGGCGGGAGTTCCAAACCGGGGAGGGTCAGGTTCAGTGCATATTCTTTCGGGACCCTGGCCCATTTACTGGTTTTTTGTGTTTTGGTATTGTCCGCCTTGATCAACTCGTTCATCAAAATTCTCAATATACCTGGTAACGAAAAGTTAAAAAATATTGGGTCAGGTTTATTCTATTCTATCGCAAGTAAAAATGGAAGGGGGGGGATAAAAATTTTCCCATTTTTTTTGAGATTTTTGAGGTAATTTTCGCTACATTCCAAAATGTTTTACTTTTAGAGGAGAGGAAACTCCCAAAAACCCGGAGCTTTGCTTTTGCCATTTTTCCCTTTTCCCCCAATTTGAAATTTTTGCGAAGAAAAACCGGAAAATTTTTTCAGAAGAGCATCGGATCGTTTAGCTGATCGAAAAACGGCAGGGGACGGTGAGGGCGCAGAAAAAAATAAAAATTTTCTTTAAAATTGGGGAAAAAACCCAAAATGATCCGATAAATAAACAGAAATGAAAAGCGAAAAGTCGGCCTGCGTGCGAGGGTTCTCTCATGAAAAAAAACAATCACTACGAGCGTGCGTTTGAAGCATATGTCCGGAGTCTCGGCCGGCCGTGTCTTGCGATGAATGAGCAGTACCGGAGTCTGGACGGCGAGGCGGAGGACTTCACGCTGAAGGGATTTGATTTTATTCTTCCGCCGCACATGGTTTCTGCTTCCGGTTCATGGAGTAATCTGGAAACCGAGCAGCAGGCCCCTTTTTTTTCTGTTTCCGAAGGGAGTGCCGGGGGTGAGAAAGTCTCGAAGATCACGTGGCTCGTAGACATTAAGGGCCGCCGTTTCCCGACGGGGGTGCGTCATCCGCAGTACTGGAAAAATTGGGTGGGAAACGACGACATTCAGAGCCTTTCCCGCTGGGAGAGTATTTTTGGCTTTGGATTTTGTGGACTTTTCGTGTTCGTTTATGATGTCTGCGGGACCCTCTATCCGGTGCCCGAGGAGCAGCTTTTTTTCTTTGAGGGCCGACAGTATGCGTTTTTCATGATCCCGCTGGCGGTCTATCGCGATCTTTGCCGTCCGCTTTCTGTGCAATGGAATACGGTCACGATGCCGACGAAACTCTTTCGGCAGTATTCTGTAAGTGCCGACGAATTCTTTTGATGGATTCTTTTGATGGAAAATCGCTCTTGACAGAAATGATAAAAAGGAGTATTCTGTCATTTGTTCATCCGGCAGGCGTTCGGAACGTTTTGGGAGTGCCTGCCGTTAAGAGGAACGACGTATTTTTGCGCGGAGTCTGTTCCGGTTGGAGATTTTCGAAAAGCGTTTTGCCGCCGCTTTGTGAGGGCGGTATTTTTGAAAAGGAGCGGAGTCTCGGTGCATATGAGAAAAGGGAATTGGAATGCAGTCTTGCTTTACGGGAATTTCACCGGTAAGTCTTCGGAGTATCCTGAACGAAGCTGAGCTTTTCGGCGGGGATGACTACCTGATGCTGAACTGCGTCACGAATGTGGAGCAGATCCGCCCGGGCGATGTTTATTTTGCGATACGGACTCCGCAGAAAGACGGACACGCCATGATCGATGAGGCGGTGCTTCGCGGTGCCGGGGCGATCGTGTCGGAAGAGATGACCGAGAATCCGTTCAAGATGACTGCGGACGAAAAACTGGTTCCGCTTTTTCTCGTCCGATCCACGCAGAGTGCCTATTCGAGAGCGTGCCAGGCACTGTACCGTTTTCCATCCAGACAGCTTGGGGTCGTGGGGGTCACTGGAACGAGCGGGAAGACCATGACTGCGTTTCTGACCGCAGCGGTCCTTGGAGCGGCGGGGCAGAATGTCGGGCTTCTGAATTCGCTTGGATGCTTTGACGGCAAAGATGCTTCCGCGAATACGATCACGAGTCTTCCTCCGAAACGAACGGGCAGCTGGCTTTCGCGGATGCTGCAAAATGACTGCACACATGCCGTGATGGAGATCTCGAGTCAGGCACTGGCGCAGTCCAGGCTGGACGGTATCGATCTTCAGACGCTCTGCATCACGAACGTCATGCGCGACCATATCGATTTTCATGGATCGATCGAGAACTACCGCAAGGCGAAGATGCGCATTTTTGAATCTCTTGTCTGCGGCGGGACCGCCGTTCTGAATGCGGATGATCCGATCACCGCAGAGGTAAAACGGTGGCTGAGAGTACCGACCGTGACTTTTGGAATGGATGGATCGGCGGATGTTTCCGCGATGGTTCTGGAGCAGCTTCCGAGTGAACAGACGATCCTTTTGACGGCGGGGTCGGAAACACTGCCGCTCCGAACGCAGATCGTGGGGAACCACCATATCGAAAATTGCCTTGCGGCCGCGGCGATGGGGATCGCGATGGGGATCGACCTTCCGACGATCGTCCGCGGTATCGAATCCGTCGAGATGATCCCCGGACGGATGGAGCGTCTCGAGTGTGGGCAGCCGTTCTCGGTTTTTGTGGATGCGGCCAGAACTCCGGAGGAATTGCGGGAGACGCTTCATTTTCTTCGCGAGGTCGTTGACGGACGGATCCTGACGGTCTTCGGCGTCTCGGGAAATCGGCAGCGCGCCCGGCGTCCAATGATGGGCGACATTGCTTCGAAACTTTCCAGCCGTCTGATCCTGACGGACATGAATCCAGGAGCTGAGGAACCGGAACGGATCGTTCAGGAAGTCCTTTCCGGCGTACAGCCGCGCTGCATGAAACGGGTGGAGATCTGCCATGACCGCAAAAAAGCGATCCAGCAGGCACTCGCCATGGCGGAACCGGGGGATTGTGTGCTGATCGCCGGCAAGGGGAATGAAAAATTTCAGCTCATCGGCAAAGAGACGCCGCGTCACGATGACCGGGAGATCGCGCGCCGCTGGCTGTTTCGGAATGCAGATCGGTACATGGATTGAGACCGCCGGTAAAACGGTCTGCGAAAATCGTATCGTAAAACGAAAAAGGGAGTTTTTGCGGAAATTCCCTTTTGTTTTGCCGGAACTTCATGAAAAGAATGGCGTTTCTGGGAAATTTTTTGTGAATTTGGCGATTTCTTGTCAAATTTTGGTTTCTTTTTGCGGAAAAGCCGCTTTCTTGCGTTGACGTGATTTGAGATCCGCCGTATAATAGGAATCATTTTATCCAGATCATGCCGGATTTTGGTATGCAGACGCACGGACGGACGATGCCTGTGAGCCGCCGTCTCCCGAATCGTACCGTTGGGATCCCGACGGGCGCTTTTCTTTTACGGCATTTTCGGGATCAAAAAAAAAAGCATGCCCCAAAAATAAAAAGAAACGTTTCATGGATAACCAGGATATTCACGTTAAGGGTGCGCGGGAACACAATCTCCAGAATGTAGAGCTGGAGCTTCCGTGCAATCAGTTGATCTGCTTTACGGGAGTGAGCGGGAGCGGAAAGAGTTCTCTCGCGTTCGACACACTGTACGCAGAAGGTCAGCGGCGGTATGTCGAGAGCCTTTCCAGCTATGCCCGGCAATTTCTTGGTCAGATGCCGAAACCGGACGTGGATTTCATCTCTCATCTTCGTCCCGCGATCTCGATCGCACAGAAGACGACCGGACAGAATCCCCGCTCTACCGTGGGGACGATCACGGAGATCTACGATTACCTTCGCGTGCTTTTTTCCCGGGTCGGCACAGGATACTGCCCGAACTGCGGACGAAAGATCAGTGCGCAGACCCGTCAGCAGATCCTGACGCAGATCCAGCTTCTTCCGCCGGAGTCGAAGATCCTGCTTCTTGCGCCTCGAGTCCGCGGTCAGAAAGGGGAATTCAAGGATCTGTTCCGTGACCTGCTGCGTCAGGGATTTTTGCGTGCTCGTGTCGATGGAGAGATCGTGAAGCTGACGGACGATCTGCGTCTGGATCGTCAGAGGCGGCACAATATCGACATCGTGGTGGATCGGATCATTTTGAGACCGGAGGGGGCATCGCGGCTTGCGGAGTCGGTCGAACAGGCACTGCGGTATGGAAATCATTCTCTGATCGTTGCGCCGGACGCGGAGGCAGAGCAGGAACCATTTCCGGAACTGATGCTTTCCAGCGAGTACGCCTGCACGGAATGCCAGATCGGATTTGAGCCGCCGACGCCGCAGCTTTTCAGCTTCAATTCGCCGCAGGGAATGTGTCTTGAGTGCAATGGGCTGGGCGAGATCTACACTTTTGACCCGGAACGTCTGATCCCGGATCCGAAAAAATCGTTCCGGAAAGGGGCCGTCGTGACGATCGGGACCTGGGCGGATACCGGACGCTGGAAGCACGTGCAGTTCCGCGGGATCGCCAACTATCTTGCGAGAACGTATCCGGAGCACGGATTTTCCGGGGAAGAGATCCTCGACACGCCGTGGGAGAAATTGCCCGAAGTATTCCGCGACGCCATTCTTTACGGCACCGGAAGCGCAAACATCACGTTCTCGTGGCGAAATACTCCGAGCAGCACGAACTGGGGAGCGACCTACGACGGGATCATTCCGCAGATGCTCAACACGTACCGGACGACCAACAGCCGGATCCAGAAACGGTACTTCGAGAAGTTCATGAACGTCTGCACGTGCAGTTTCTGCCGAGGTGAGCGTCTGAATCCCCAGGCGCGAAAGGTCAAGATCGCGAGCCATTCAAGTCTTTCGGAGCTTTCGCTTCCCGAACTGACGTACCTGCCGATCTCGTCCGTCGTGGAGTTTTTCCGGGAACTGGATCTGGATGCGACCGGGCGGTACATTGCGAAGGATATTCTGCACGAGATCCGAAACCGTCTTGGCTTTCTCGAAGACGTGGGGCTGGATTACCTCTCTCTGGCGCGGACGGCACCAACGCTTTCCGGAGGGGAACTCCAGCGGATCCGTCTTGCCAGTCAGATCGGAAGCGGATTGGTCGGTGTGCTCTACATTCTGGATGAACCGTCGATCGGACTGCATCCGCGCGACAATAACCGGCTCCTTTCCACGCTGAAACATCTGCGGGATCTTGGGAATACGGTGGTCGTCGTGGAACACGATGAGGACACGATGCGTTTTTCGGACAAGATCATTGATTTCGGTCCCGGCGCAGGCGTTCATGGCGGACACGTCGTGGCTCAGGGATCCGTCGAGGACATTCTGAACTCCGAAGAGAGCGTCACGGGCCAGTTTCTCTCCGGGCGCAGAACGATCCCGGCCGTGAAGAAACCGCGACCTGGGACCGGCGAGAAACTCGTCGTCCGCGGTGCGTCGCACCACAATCTGAAAAACGTGGACGTGGAGATCCCGCTCGGAAAGTTCATTTGCGTCACGGGCGTGAGCGGTTCGGGAAAAAGCTCGCTCGTCAACGGGATCCTCAAGGCGGTCCTGCATCGCGAGCTGAACCACGGACTCGGCACTCCGGGAACCTGCCGGACGATCGAAGGGCTGGAGTACCTCAACAAAATGATCGCGATCGACCAGTCGCCGATCGGACGCACCCCGCGAAGCAATCCGGCCACGTACATCAAGCTCTTTGACGAGATCCGCACGATGTTTGCGGAACTTCCCGAATCCAAACAGCGCGGCTTCAAACCGGGACGCTTCAGTTTCAATGTGGACGGCGGACGCTGCGAAGCGTGCCAGGGATACGGTGCGGCGAAACTTGAAATGGACTTTCTTGCCGATATTTGGGTCACGTGTCCGGTCTGCGGCGGGAAACGGTTCAATTACGAGACGCTTCAAGTGCGCTTCAAGGGCCATTCGATCGCGGACGTTCTTGAAATGGACGTTCAGCAGGCGATGGAGCTTTTCGAAAATGTGCCGCGGGTCTACCAGAAACTCAAGACGCTCAGTGACGTGGGACTGGACTACATGAAGATCGGTCAGCCGTCTCCTACGCTTTCCGGCGGTGAGGCGCAGCGGGTCAAGCTGGCCCGAGAGCTCGTGAAGATCAGCACAGGACGGACCATCTACATTCTGGATGAGCCGACGACGGGACTGCATTTTGCAGACATTGAGCAGCTTTTGAAGGTCCTGCACAGTTTCGCAGACGCCGGCAATACGGTACTCGTCGTGGAACACAATCTGGACGTCATCAAAACGGCAGACTGGATCATCGATCTGGGGCCGGAAGGCGGAAATGCAGGCGGAGAGATCGTCGTGTGCGGCACACCGAAAGAGGTGAGCAAAAATAAACGCTCGTATACTGCGGCGGCTCTCCGAAATGTACTTTCTCCGGCACATTCAAAGACGGCGAAGAAAAAAAAGGAAGAGACGCTCACTCCGAAAGCAGCCGCGAAAAAGGCACTTCCGAAAAAAGACGTTTCCGAAAAATCTCCCAGCGTACCGAAAGATCCGTGCGAGTGCATTCGGGTGGAGGGTGCGAGTCAGCATAATCTGAAGCATGTGAGTCTCGAGATCCCGCGGAATGCCATGACCGTCTGCTGCGGACCGAGCGGTTCCGGAAAAAGTTCTTTGGCTATGGATACGGTCTACGCCGAAGGGCAGAGACGCTACGTTGAGAGCCTTTCGAGCTACGCACGGCAGTTTGTCGGTCAGATGCAGAAGCCGCAGGTGGAGCGTATCGAGGGACTCGCTCCTGCGATCGCCATTGAACAGAAACGCATGAGTCAGAGTCCGCGTTCAACGGTCGGCACCGTGACGGAGATCTACGATTACCTCCGGATCCTGATAGCCCGGCTTGGAAAACCGTATTGCCCGGACTGCCAGATCCCGATCGGTTCGCAGACGACGGATGAGATCATTGCGCGGATCATGAAGTACCCGGAAGGGACCCGCCTGATGTTTTTAGCGGGCCGCGAGATCGGAATTGGGCACCGCTACGAGACGCTTTGGGAAGAACTGCGCCGAAGGGGATTCGTGCGTGTCCGCATCGACGGCATGATCTACTCTCTGGATGAAGTTCCTGAGATCGACCGCCGACGGAAACATGACGTCGAGATCGTCGTGGACCGGGTCGTCATCCGAAAAGACAAAATGAATCGCGGACGCATCGCAGAAAGTATCGAGCAGGCGCTGGATCTTGGCGGCGGAACGATGGTCGTTCTGGAAGCGGATGATCTGAAGCCGGAGTCCCAGTGGAAATCGAAGAAACACAGCCTGCACAATGTGTGCGATCAGTGCGGTCGCAGTTTTGAAACGCTCGCGCCAAACAATTTCTCGTTCAACACTACCCTCGGCTGGTGCCCGGTCTGTGAGGGATTGGGGACGCAGAACGGCACGAATCCCAATCTTCTTCTCAGAAATCCGAAACTGACGCTGGCGGAGGGCGCGATCGCGCTTTGGTCTCCCGGCGGCAGTGAGATGGCGATGGAGATGCTCAAAGCATTCTGTACCGAGATGGAAGTTCCGATGGACGTTCCGTATGAGTCGCTTGCGCCGCGGTTTCGAAAGATCCTTCAGCGCGGAACGGGCGAACGGTGGTTCCAGGTCCGGACGAAATCGTACTCCTTCCGATTCCAGCTGAAAGGGCTGATGGAAGTCGTGGATGAGGCTGCGCGTCTGGTGCCTTCCCTGCGGCATAAACTGGAGACGTACCTCGACGATGTTCCCTGCACCGAGTGCGGCGGAAGCCGATTGCGGGACGACGCGGCCGCAGTGCGTCTGCGGGGCCGGACGATGGATGAGATCTGCGAGATGCCGCTTCGGGAACTTCTGGAGGAATTCTCCAATTGGAAAATGAGTTCGGTGGAACGCAGGATCGCCGGCGAACTGGTGCGCGAGATCCGGAACCGGACGCAGTTTCTCATTGATGTCGGTCTGGAGTACCTGACGCTTTCCCGCCCAGCTCCGACGCTTTCCGGCGGTGAGATGCAGCGCATCCGTCTGGCTGCCCAGGTTGGAAGCGGATTGTGCGGCGTCCTTTACGTTTTGGATGAACCGACGATCGGACTGCATCCGAGGGATAATCAGCGTCTCATCCGAACACTGCATCGTTTGCGGGATCTTGGAAATACGCTACTGGTCGTTGAGCATGACCGGGATGTTCTGGAAAGTGCGGATAAACTGGTCGATTTTGGTCCGGCAGCCGGCCGATGGGGCGGCGAGATCGTGGGAGAGGGAACTCCGAAAAAGATCGAAGAGATCCCGTCGTCCGTCACGGGAAATTTCCTTTCCGGAAAAAAAGCCATTCCGATCCCGTCCAACCGCCGGGTGGAGAGTGCGTCCGGGAAACGTTCCTCTTCCGGTGCGCTCGTTGCGCAGCCATGGCTGGAGATCCTGGGAGCGCGGCAAAACAATCTGAAGGGGATCCACGTTCGGATCCCGCTTGGTACGCTGACGGCCGTGACTGGCGTGAGCGGCTCCGGAAAAAGTACGCTCGTGGAGGATATTCTCTACGCATCGCTGGCCAGACAGCTGCATCGTGCCGGAACGATCCCCGGTGCGTATGATCTGATCCGCGGTATCCATCACGTCAACAAAGTGATCGAAGTTGACCAGCGTCCGATCGGGACGACGCCCAGCTCAAATCCCGCGACGTATACCGGAGTGTTTGAGCATATTCGTGAACTTTTTGCGAAACTTCCGGATGCGAAGATGCGCGGCTTTACGGCACGCCGATTCAGCTTCAATGTGCCGGGCGGACGATGCGAAAAGTGCGAGGGAAACGGGCAGATCAAGATCGAGATGCACTTTCTGCCGGACATCTGGGTCACGTGTGATGAGTGCAAGGGCCAGCGGTACGAGCCGGAAACGCTTGCCGTCCGGTTTCGGGGCTACTCGATCGCCGACGTGCTGAACATGACGTGTGCCGAGGCACTGGAAGTTTTCCGCGGGATCCCGGTGATCCGCCGCATCCTTCAGACTCTCTGCGATGTGGGGCTGGACTACATTACGCTCGGACAGCCTGCGCCGACGCTTTCCGGCGGGGAAGCACAGCGGGTGAAGCTGGCTGCGGAACTTGCGCGGCCGGATACCGGGAAGACGCTCTACATTTTAGACGAGCCGACCACGGGACTTCATTTTTCCGACCTGGCGAAACTGCTGGATGTGCTTCACCGTCTGGTCGATATGGGGAACACGGTCGTGGTCATTGAGCACAATCTGGACGTCATCAAAAATGCGGACTGGATCGTGGAATTGGGGCCGGAAGCTGGAAATCTCGGCGGAGAACTGGTGGCGGAAGGTACGCCGGAAGATCTCGTGAAGTACGCCCGGAATGCCAAAAAAACGCTCAAGAGTACCGAGCCGCTTCCGCGTTCCTGGACGGGTGAATATCTGCTCCCGATCCTGAAAAATGACCCCTACGAGGAACGCAAACCGTTTGACGTCGAGGCTTTCCGCAAAATGCAGACGGAAGAGCCGGTCGTTTCGGAATTGAAGTTCGCAGTCCGGATGCCGTGGGAAGTCGACGGGCTCCGATGGCATTCTCAGGCACGAAGTTCCCGCTGCCGGAATATCGTCCCGGCACATGGAGAAATTCTGCCGTCCGTTTCCCCCATCGCGACGCCCCGGCCGGCACGCTGGGACATTCGGATCTTTGATGCACTTCTCGACAAACTCGAGATGATGGATGATGTGGAGATCGACTGGAATGACCGAAACGTCATCCGCGTGACCTCTTCGCAGCGGAACGCGACGAAGTTCCTTCATCTTTTCACCAACGATGAATGGCTTCTGAAACTGAGTTTCCGGGTCCAGAAGAATACATTCAAGACAGAAGAACTCGTTCGGGATCTGGATCTTCGTCCGCTCAATGAGTATCCGGAACTTCCGCTTTACGGTACGTCTCCGAGAGTCCGGGTCATCGATACGAAGGAGGGATTCCAGGAGATCGAGATGCGGATCCACTACTGGAGCGAATTTGACCGGCCGGAAATGTGGGCTTTCCTGGAAAAGGCGCAGGAGTCCTTTTTCCAGCTCGTCCAGCAGGCGGAAGAGGCTCCCGGCGATCTGAAACCGTGGAAAACCTTGGGCCGCAAATGGCATGAAAGTCCCAGCGGGTTCCTGGGGAACAGCAGACCGGCCTGGGATATGGAACTGCTGGGCGTCATCGTTTCCGCGCTGGAAAAAATCGTTCCGAATGCATCGTGGGGCTGGCAGAACAAGATGATCGTTCCGGTCACGCCGGCCGGAAACAGCCGGATCTGGGCACGGATCACGACGAAGCGTCCGGACGCGGTTTATCTGGAGCTTTTCAATGAAAAGAACCAGTTTACGATGGGGCGTGTCGCCGACTTCGGTTTTGAGCCGGAAGTTGATGGGCGAAATCCGGAATGGGACTGCCTCCGTTTTCGTTTCCGCAGTTTGAAAGACTGGAAAAAAGGGAACTTTACGGCGTTCCTTGAAGAACATTTCGGCCGGACTGTTCTGGCGAAAAGTGAAGGAAATGAGAATGAGAAACCGTAAATTCTCCAATTCCGGGTACATGATGGAGGGCAATGGATGGCCGTTTTTTTGATTTTCAGCGACGACTGGGGCCGCCATCCTTCCAGCTGCCAGCATCTGATGCGCTGCCTGATGGAAATCGGAGGGCATCGTGTTTTTTGGGTCAATACGATCGGAACACGACCGCCGAGACTGGATCTCCTCACCCTGCGGCGCGGAATGGAAAAGATCCGCTCGTGGGTCGGCGCATCCCGAGCAGATGGCCCAAATCGGACCGGGCAGGAAACCAGCAGTCTGGGAACCGGTGATCCTGCGGCGGGCACACTGTCTGGGAAACCTTCCGTTTCCGGACTTTCCTCAACGATCCCGGGGACGGAGGCGGTGCCGGAAAAGGTCCTTCAGCCGATCATGTTTCCGTGGTTTCGTTCCCGCTTTGACCGGCGGCTGAACCGGACGCTTTTGGTGAAGCAGCTGAATCGGGCACTGGAAGGGGAGACGAACGTCACGGCCGTCACGACACTGCCGATCACTGCGGATCTTCCCGGAATGCTTCCCGGCGTGACCCGCTGGATCTACTATTGCGTCGACGACTGGAGCCGCTGGCCGGGGATGGACGCGAAGCCGCTGGCGAAGATGGAATCTTTACTCGTGCAGAAAGCGGATAAAATCGTGACCGCCGGAGAAAATCTTCGGGACCGGCTTCTCCGCATGGGGAGGGATTCGCTTCTTTTGACGCACGGCGTGGATCTCGACTTTTGGAAAAAAGGCTCACGGAGTTCTGGAAACGGAAAGCGAAAGTTCACGAAAGAGGGAATTTTCCCGACTTTTGTATTTTGGGGCCTCATCGATGAACGGCTGGAGCCTGAGATGCTGGAGCGGCTGGCTGCCGATGCTCCCGATTCTCAGATCGTGCTTGCCGGGCCTACGGCTTCGCAGGAAATGCTCCATCGGCTTGAGAAAATTTCGTCTCTGAAGTTCCTTGGAGCATTACCTCCGGAGGAGCTTCCGCAGCTCGCGGCTGAGGCAGACGTCCTTTTGATGCCGTACCGAAAAAATGAAGCGACGGAACAGATCCAGCCGCTGAAAATGACGGAGTATCTTGCCAGCGGGAAACCAGCGGTCGTGCGTGACCTTCGAGCGGCGCTTTCCTGGGCCGATGCGCTCGATATTGCCGACACTCCGGAACGTTTTTCGCACCTGGCCAGGCTTCGTGCCGGGACGGGACTACCGGAGGAACAGCAAATGGCGAGACTGAGACTCGAAAAGGAAACGTGGAAAAAGAAAGCACGCGATTTCGAGGCTTTCATCCTTGAGTAAAGAGAAAAACAGACGGATTTGTCTGACGGATTTGAAACAGAACAGGAACTCATGATCAACGAAATCGTCCCCATTTCTTCAGAAAAACGGTGCCCCAGCACCAAAGCGGTCGTGCTGGAAACCCGCGTCGTGACCGGTGAGGGCGGCGGTCCGGAGAAGACCATCATCAATACGCCGCGCTACATGGCGAGCTACGGCTATCCGACGTACTGCGCGTATATGCACCCGCCGAAAGATCCAGGCTTTGACGTCATCCTGAAACGTGCAGAAAACCTCGGATGCCCCATGCTCAGCATCGATGACTGCGGACTTTTTGACCGAAGTGTTTCAGCAAAACTGCTTGAGATCTGCCGGGAGAAGCAGATCTGCATTTGGCACGGACACGACTACAAAAGCAACTATTTGGGTCTGTCGCTGCGGAAAAGCCATCCGATGAAGCTGATCACGACCGTGCATGGGTGGGTCCGCCATACGTGGAAGACTCCGGTCTACTATCTCGTGGATAAATGGTGTCTCAGCCGGTACGATCACGTCATTTGCGTCTCGCATGATCTCTACGAGCAGTGCCTGCGTATCGGTGTGAAGAAGGAACGCTGCTCCCTGATCGAAAACGCCATCGACACGATGCAGTACACGCGGACTCTGAAAGTGGAGGAAGCCAAAGAAAAACTGGGTTTCCCCAAAGACCGGTTCGTCGTCGGTGCGTGCGGACGTCTTTCGCCCGAGAAAAATTTTGCGGGCCTGATCCGCGTCACGGCAGAGCTGCTCGAAGAAGGACTTCCCATCTCGCTTTTCATTGCGGGAGACGGACCGATCCGGGAGGCTCTTCAGAAGCAGATCCACGGCACAGGCCATGCGGATCAGATCCGGCTTTTGGGATTCCGAGACGACATCATGACGTTCTATCAGGGACTGGATCTTTTTGTGCTGAACAGCCTCCGCGAGGGACTCCCCAACGTCGTTCTGGAAGCGATGGCGTATGAAGTGCCCGTCCTTTCCACGCGGGTCGCCGGGGTTCCGCGTCTCATCACGAACGGATACGACGGCGTGCTGATCGACATGAAAAACGAAGTGGAACTGAAGATCCGCCTCAAAACACTGCTTGAAGACCCGGATTATCGCCGGATGATCGGAGAAAACGGGAATTTCACGATCAAGCGGCAGTACAGTTTTGGGGTCCGAATGAAAAAGATCCGGGATATTTACGATCAGCTGATCGGCTGCGATTCCACGGCAAAAGATTGACCTTTCGGCCTCAGCTGCTCGACTGGGATTTTCCGGCAAAAGATCGACCTTTCGGCATACGAAACAGAAAAACCGCGAACTGAACGAGATCTTATCGTCAGCCCGCGGTCTTTTTTCGGCTTTCTGCTAGAGAAGGAGTGCCTGCAGTTTCTTCTGGTATTCGGCTTTCAGCTTTTCGTCACCCTGGAATTCCAGAAGGCGGATCATGTTCCGGTACGGGATCCGGAGGCACATTTTCTCTTCCGGATGATTCTGCACATACTGTTCCAGACAGTAGATCCCGGTCTTCACGAGGATCACGGCCCGTTTGATGTCGTGCGTCTCCGTATACGAAACGCTCATTCCGTTCACGATCCGTCCCAGAAGCTGGAGATCCTTCCACTGTTTGGAGCGGATGACTTCCATCAGGTACGGGATCGAGCGCTCATAGCATTTGACGGCTTCCGCGTGCAGATCCGTTTTCTTCCGGTTTTTCTGAGCCAGCGTCATACCTGCGGCCTTTTCCAGCTTCTTTGCCTGGAACGCAAAAATGCGTCCCTGATGGTAGTAGAGTTGGGAAAGAAGGAAGGTTTCTTCCGTGCTGCTCTTCTTTTTATGGGACCGGACCTGCTCCATCATGGAGATCGCGCGTTTCAGATACTTCTGCGCCAGGACGATCTCATCTCTCTGCAGAGATACCGTCGCGGTATCATCCAGCAGAAGTGAGGATTCCATGCAGATCTGGTAGTATTCCTGCGCGTGGGCGGCGTTTTTGAGCATTTCCATCCCTGCGTTGAGGAACGCTTCGGCATACGGCGTCTGTTCCATGTGCTGGCCAAGCGATACGGCGATCGTCAGCGACTGGAAGGCGATCCGGTAGCGGAGACGGACGGCTTCATCCGGAGCGGTTTTCTCCAGTGTCTGCGTCATTTCTCCCGCAAGCTGCGAGATCTTTTCGAGCCATTTTCGGCAATTGGAGGTCTTTGGTTCCCAGGGACCTACCGCGATGTCGCCGGCAATTCCGAGCCAGGAATCCAGCAGGATCCTCTGGACACGAAGACGTTCTTCCAGCGTCAGCGGATACTTGCGTCCATGAACGGATTTCCCGCTTTCAAGCAGATTTTCGCCCTGTTCTGCCGCACGGCGATGGCAAAGGAACGCCTGCTCGGCATTCGAGATCCCGCGGACCATCAGAATGTCTCCTTCCAGAAGATTGGAGCGGTAAAGCACGAACGGATTCTCGACGAAACGCTTCCGCATCTCCGTCAGAAGCTCCATCGCCTGATCCGTGTGCTGATTGCGTGCGAGGTACTCCACTTTTTCGAAGAGTTCGTCTTCAAATGTCAGCTGCGGCGGCACGATCTCCTCCGCTTCGCTCTTTTCCTCGGGCTGGGGATCCAGCTGCGTCAGTTCCGCATTCAGATCGGAAGGAAGGTCCAGCGGGGCTGCGGCTTTCTGTTCCGGCGTCAGCGGACGAAAACTGCCGGTCTGGGCAGGTTCTTCCGGAAGCACGATCTGGTCCGGAAGATCCGGAAGCTGTGCAGGAGCCTGATCGATGGCATCGAGACTGGGGGGAAGCGGTTTTTCTTCCGGCACGGCGGGAGCAGAAGGTCCTGGAGCCGGGGGAAGTTCGGGAGCCGGTTCGTCTGCGGATCCGGTTTCCGCTTCTTTGTTCGTTTCGGGAATTTCAGCGGCGTTCTCCGGGGCCGTTTTGCCGTCTGCTGCCGGAAGATCCGTTTCTGCATCTTCCGGGAGTGCAGGCGGAAGCGTGTCCGGGAGTGCGGTACTGTCCGCTTCTTCAGCTTTTGGGGCGGCTTCTTTCTCTGGCGTGTCGGATCTTGCGCCAAGTTCCGCCTGGACCTGCGCTTCCAGTTCTTCAAGAGACGGACGTAGCCCCGGCGTATCCTGCGAGGCGTCCTCCTTTTCGGCTTCAGGCAAAGCTCCGCCTTTTGTTTTTTCTTCAGGCGTCAATGCCGTTTCCGCATTTTGCTCCGGAGTGCCGGATTCGGGACGATTTTCGGAAACGTCGGATTTTTTCTGCCGGATCGGAACGTCCGCGAGTTCCTCACCAATGGTTTCCAGAGACGGCGGATCCAGCTGGTCGATCGGAACATCGGAAGACGAAGAGGTTTCCCCGGTCTTGGGTCCATCGGATGCGGCCGTTTCTGCGTTTGCCTTTTCTGGACCTGCGGATCCTTCTGTTCCGGTTTCCGTTTTTTGCATTTTTTCTGTTTTCTGTCCCTGCGGTACGTCGGTCTGCGCATTTTCCTGCGGGGAGTCCGGGAGTTTGGCGTTTTTCAGTTCCGGGACGGCTTCCTCCAGAACTTTCCGGTACGCCAGTGCTTTTTCGTTTTGGGGATCGAGCTTCAGTGCCTGAAGAATGTCCGTATGTGCGCGTTTCGGATCGACGTCGACCCATGTTTCGGCCCGCAAAAGGAACGGGTCCGGTCCCACCGGCTGAAAAATGATCTGGATCGTATTCATCGGGATCGATTCCGGTGCTTTCGCCATGTCTTCCACTTTTCCAAGCGGTTTCGATGGATCGTATCCGAACGCCAGTCCGATCTCCGGGAAAATCTCTCCCTTGATGGTCCCTTTTTCATCGGTAAGAAAAACAGACTGGATGTGCTCTGTCCCCAGATCTTTGGCGAGCTGACGGGCATGGATCGCTTCCGGGAATTCTGCGATGATGCCGTAAACTTTCCCGTCGATGATGTGGAATGCCGCGGCTTTGAATCCTTCCAGCTCAAATTCTTCCAGATCGATCCCTTTTCCGACGCCGTCCTTCTGGGAATTCGCGGGTTCGCCAAACAGTTGGTGAAGTTCCTCCCGAGTCGTTTTGCCGGGAACGATTCCGTTGAAGGACGCCGTTTCTACCGGAATGACGTAAACCGTCTGCGCCTCATCGGCCGTGCCCTGACCGCCGGATTCTGATTCGGATGCCGCAGAACGCTCCCCGTTGTTCGCTTGAGAGGCCGGCGGGGCGGGCGTCTCTGATTTTGAGGGAACGTTTTCGGCAGAAGTTTCTCCCAGTGACGCGGAGGCTGCGTTTTCTCCGTCACTCGCAATGTGGATGGCCGGCAGATCTGCGCCACGAAGGTCCGGCGTGCTGACCTGCAGAAAAAAAGAAAGAGCCAGAAGCAGAAACGCAGCCGACCTTCCGCTGCGGAAGGCGAATTCTGTTCCGAATGCTGTTTTTTTCCTCATTTTTTTCATCTTTTCAACCATTTCTTTCTTGGGATGGAACGATACTTCATCTCTTTTATCGTCAAACCACCGCGGGTTTGATTAGGTGAAATTTTCCGATTTTAGGGAATTGGAGAACTGTACAGGCATAGAGATTCAAAATTGGGGATCAATGGGAGTGCATCGAATGGGGCCGACGGCCGACTGGGGATCCGGCTGGAATTTTAAGATTTTTTCCAGGAAATGCGCAGAAGGACCGTCCGCCGCCTTGAATTTTCTTTTTCGGCTGACTATAATGGAAGACACTTGGGTGAAGTTTTCCTCAAAAATCAGGATGAAAAAAATGAAAAAGAAACGGAACTGGCTCTTTCTCGGTCTCTGTTGGACCGGGTGTTTGTTTGACTGCCTCACGCATTCCGCATTTGGAAAAACGATTTACGTAGATTCCGCAGCGTCAGAAAGTACCGGAACGGCAGTCGGTACCGAGGCGCATCCGTTTGCGTCGCTGGAAGATGCCCGGGCTGCCGCGCGTCCGTTCGTCGGAAAAGAACGGGTCGAGATCCTCGTGAAGGCCGGAGTGTACCGTCTTGCTCAGCCGCTGACGCTTTCCCGCGAGGACGGCGGGACGAAAGACGCTCCGGTCGTTTACCGTTCACTGGAACCTGGGGCCGCGCACTTGGCGGGTTCTGTGGTGCTGGACGGAACGCGGTTTCGCGTGACGGAAGATCCTGCCGTCCTTACGCGGCTTCCGGAATCTGCCCGCGGGAAAGTCGTGGAATTTGATCTGAATACCGTCGAGATCGAAAAACTGGATCTGCCGGGCGTCCATTGCCGAATGCCGCTTCCTGTTCCGGAACTTTTCGTCGACGGCGAGAGAATGCGCATCGCCCGCTGGCCCAATGAAGGTTGGACGACGGTCGCGAAGATCGTGGACGGCGGGTCGAAAGCGGGATCCGGAAATGCTTTTGATGCCGCGAAAATGAATGAGAAGATCGAGCCTCCGCGCGGTGGAACGTTTGAGTACTCGGATGATGCGCCGAATCGCTGGAATGCGGAAAACGGCGTCTGGCTCTGGGGCTACTGGTGTTTCGACTGGTTCGACGACATCGTGAAGGTCGCGTCGATCGATCTGGAAAAGAAATGGATCTCCTTTGCCGGACAGTCCAACTACGGACTGCGTCAGGGAAATCCCTCGCCGCGGCGCTGGCGTGCGATCCATCTTCTGGAGGAACTCGACATTCCCGGAGAGTATTTCGTCGATTTTCAGACGCGGAGACTCTATTTCTATCCGAACGGCTCTCTCGAAAACGGGAACGTGACGCTTGCTTTCCAAAATCAGCCGGTCATCCGGATCCAGGATGCTCAGCACGTGACGTTTGACGGATTCGTCATTGAAGAGTCCTTCTGCGACGGCGTCGTCTGCCGGAATGCCTCGTTTCTGACCTTCCGGAATTGCGTCGTCCGCAATATGCGGCAGTGCGGCATCTATTCGGAGGGAGGAGTGGAAAACCATTTTCTCGGAAATCTTATTCAGTTCACCGGGACCGGCGGTCTGAGTGTATTTTCCGGAGACAGAAAGACGCTGAAACGCGGAAATTGTCTGATCGAGAACAACGTGATCCACGATTTCTCCGTGCATCGCCTCTGCTATGCCAGCGCAGTCACCGTCGGCGGTGTGGGGCACGTCATTCGGCACAATGAACTTTTCAACGCACCGCACATGGCCGTCGCGCTTGGGGGGAACGACATGATTTTTGAGCTGAACCGGATCCATCATGTCTGCCTCACCGGCGATGATGCCGCCGCGCTCTATAAAGGGCGCGATCCTTCCAAGCGCGGAAACGTCATTCGCTGGAACTACTGGCACGACATCGGCTCACCGCGCGGTCACGGAAATGCGGCGGTCTATTTTGACGACGGCGACGGCGGCGAGACGGTCTTCGGAAATATTTTCGTGAATTGCGGAGATCCGGGAAAGGGGTCTTTCGGCACGATCTTCTGCCATGGCGGGCATGGAAACTTCGCGGAGAACAATATTTTCGTGGACTGCAAACGCCCACTCGGCTCTGCTCCGTGGAATGATCAGCGGTGGAAAGAGTACATAGATGCGCCGCTCTGGCAGAAACGCCTGCTTGAAGACGTCGACATCACCAGCGAGACCTACCTGACGGCCTACCCGGAACTGAAAGGGTTCATGGATGGCGCCCCGATCGCCCAGCGGCACAATTTCTCGAAGAAAAACGTTTTCATCCGTCCGACGATGGAACCGTCAGGAACGTGGGATCTGCACGAAACGGACGTGACGCTCGATCATGATCCCGGATTTATTGACGCGAAGAATGGAAACTACGGATTGAGACGCGATTCGGAGATCTTCCGCCTGATTCAGGATTTTGAACCGATCCCGTTTGAAAAGATCGGCCCGCAGCGTTAAATTTCCATCCGTTGGGAGAAGATGAAAACGCGCACGAAGATGGATCGTGCGCGTTTTCTTTTTCATTTCAGAGGATCTTTTCGCCGACTGCGTCAGAAGGCGAAGAGACCGTACTCAATGAAATCGTAGCTCGCTCCCGCGGGCTGCGCGGCTGGGGCATGATGGAAACTTCCCGGCCACGCGCTTCCGCGGTGAGGTCCGACATGGTGGGGACCAAAAAGGTTTTTCGGCGTGCCGTAGATCCGGAACGTCACTGCGGCAGAACCGTGTTTCGCAATAGTTGCGCGGAGTGCCTGCGTCAGATCGACCGACTCGCCATGGCAGGCAATCGTGCCGACCTGTTTGCCCTGCACTAGAACTGCCGCGACGGCTCCGTTCCATGTCTCGCGGAGTCCCGGAAGAACGGCATGGACCGGCTTGTCTTTCGCGAGATCCGACTCCGAAACGGTAAACGAGTAATCCACTACGCCGGAGTAGAACGGCCATCCCTGCGAGGCCCAGCCGAATTGCTGTTCTATCTGTCCCGCACCATTGACGGCGTAAACCGCACGGCGGACGTGATTTCGGAAGATCAGCTCACTCGAAGCCTGAACGCTCGGCGCGGCAAGCGGGATGAGTTTCCCGGATGCGTCTTTCGTCAGGAATTCGATCTCGGCCAGCCCGACGAACCCGCTGTCGATCTCCGGTTTCGTGCTTTTCGGGAAATCATTCGGAAGCGGGTAGGTGAGTCCGTTCCAGTTGGAGTTCACACTCAGTTCCAGAGCCTGCTCTGCCGCGAGCTGGACCGGTCTCTCAAAGAGAATGGTCTGGGCCGTCCCGTCGCCGAGGCGGAATTCCAGTTCACCGACGCCGCTGAGTGTGGCGGAACGGATCCCGCGTTTCGCAAGGTTCTGCTCGCAGTAGTTCCAGACGCGGATCCCGTCGATCTTCTGAGCCTGCGGAAATTTGAAGGTGAGTTTCGGCGCGTAGTCGTCTTTTTCCGCTCCGAATCCCACGCCGGAGGAGAGCCACGAAACGCCTTCCAGACCGTTGGAGGCTTTCGAATGGATCTCTTCTTTCATCGCTTTCTTCTGGAATGCCAACCCCTTCGGCGCGACGATCCGGAAACCTTGTTCTGCTGGTTCCAGCGTGAAGTTTCCGAGGATCCACGCATTCGCAAGCTCACAGAAGACCGTCATCTTCGGAGCGATGAGTTTGATCTCATTCACGCCTTCCCGTGCAGCCGCCGAAATATCGTAAACGCCGAACGACCGGTCAAACTTCCACTCGCCGGGGATCCGGTCCACGGGAGTTCCGTTGCACTCGACCCGGAAATCTTTCGGATTCTCAATGACCAGACGCAGGTCGTCGATCTTCACGTCCGATTTGGTGAACTGGTACGTGACCTCGAAACCGGAGTTTTCCGCGAACTGGTGCTTCAGGAGCGTATCGCGGAGCTGGACCCCATTGTCCCACGGCGATTTCGCGAAACCGTGCTTCTGCCAGAGTTTGGCGTTCGCGCGGTAGAAGTACTCGTTTTGGATCGTTTCATCGCCGACTTTCAGTGTCAGGTAGTCCAGCGCGAGGACGTTTTCTTCCAGCGGCTTCACGGAGATCGAGTCGGCGAACTGCCGCGGATCGAGAAGCTGGGGAGCCGGTTTTGCGTTCTGTGTTCCGGTTTCCGGAGTCTTGATCTTGTGCGAGATCACCAGAGCCAGCGAACCGCACGGCGAGATTTCGAATTCGTCGCCTTCTGCCGGTTTTCTTTCACCCGTCGTCGGATCAAAGATCTCGATCCCGGCGTTTTCCCAACCATTTTGGCGGCTGAGTTTCACCGAGGCGGAGTTCTGCATGTCGATGCAGCAGATGAAGACGATGCGGGAATCCTTCGTCTGGCGCGTCAGATGGAAAACGTTTTCCGCATTCGTTTTGGCCAGAACGCTTACGGAAGCCGCGTTTCGTGCCTCTGCCGCGAGTTCTTCGACCGTCAGCGTCGCGATTTTTTGCGTTACGGCGTCAAATTTGGCCTGAAGGTCTTCCGAAAGCTCGTTTTTCGCTGCGCCGCCGACGCTCTGAAGATCCGCGCCAAGCGAAATGATCCGTCCGCCCTGTGCCGCGAAGTCTGTGAGAAGCGCGAGCGTTTCGGGGTAGAGCGTTTCCAGATTCGCCGGCAGAACGACGGCGGAGTACGATGCTGCACCGACGATGAATTTCCCGTTTTTCACCGAGCCGACGCGCCAGATGATGTCTTCCGATCCGAGATCGTAGTCGGCCTGTTCCGCTTCCAGACGGTTGAGAAGATCCGCGAATTCATTGCCGATCCTGCCGAATTTGCTCGATTCGCTCCCCGCGTTTTTCTGGTAGAACCACGCGGTAGACGTCGGTTCGAGGAGCAGGAAGCGTTCGTTGGTCAAATCACCGCGCGTCAGGAGATACGAAAGGCGCGTCCAGTAATTCGCCAGCCGTCCGTACTGCTCAAACCACGCGGAATGGTACGAGAAAGTCTGCGGATGGTCGTGCTTTCGGGCACCGCGGATCGTGATGTACGAGAGATGCTCATCCGTCATGTTCACGCCGAGCGCGTACGACCAGTCGCCGAGCCGTTTCAGATCCTCAAAGCGAATGTCGAAACCGCCTGCGCCGTAGTTTTCCGAGAGCGTTTTGCTTCGGCCTGCCTGATGCGCTGCGGAGATCAGTTCACGGACAGAGCGCACATTTCCGAACTGCGAGTTCGTTCCGCGTCCGAACTGGTTCATCAGAAGGTCGATCGTCGGACGCTGACGCCAGAATGCCGTCGCCATACTGTCCGGTGTCCTGTGTGCTCTGGGCCATTCGTGTTCCCAGTCGTGTCCGCAGTACTGGAGACCATTTTTCTCGCAGTACGCCGTGAGCCGTTTGTGCCAGCGGTCAATGAGGAGTTCCTGGGCCGTTCGGTAGTAGTCGAAGCGGACTTTCTTCCAGTTTCCGACCGGAGCCGTGAGGGAACCGAGATGCGGAAGGAGCGAATATCCGCGGCGTTTCTCGAATTCCTGCGGGAAATCATCGACCCAGGAGAACTGCCCCGCCGGCGCGATCTGCGGTTCGTCGGTGAACGCCCCGGGGATCAGCTTGCCGAATTCGTGTCCGAGCCGTTTTCGGTATTCTTCGTGCGTGCAGGTCAAAAACGCATCCGCGACGCCATCCATCAGGAGATTCACGTAGGTCTTTCCGCCGAACCACTGCGAAGCACCGGCGAAACGAAGACGTCCAATGACCCAGCGCACTCCGTTCGGAGATTTCCCTGGGACTGCGTTTCCTGAATTTTTCGCACCGAGGATCTCGGCCGTACGGTCAATGCACGTGCCGTCGGCAAGTTCTTCAATGACGTACTGGACTGCGTCGCCGGCTGTCCAGTTTCCGTTTGCGTCGGTCAGCGTGTCGAAAAATCCAATGTCCAGCCCCGTTCCCTGCGATTGCGGCCAGCGTTCGGGAACCAGACCTCCCGCGAAACCGGATGGGTAGGAGTTTTCGTCGTAGATCCAGATCTTCATGCCGAGTTTGCGTGCTTCATCCAGCGCAGCCTCCCAGAGTCTGAACCAGTCGTCCGAAAGATACGGCGTCGCCAGCCCGGGACGCGGATGGACGTACGCCTGAAGGACGCCCTGTCCTGCCAGATCGCGTAGTGTGGAGCGGATCTGCTCTTCCGTCAGCAGGTCATTCCAGACCCAAAGCGGTGCCGGAGCGTAGTCCACCCCAGGTGCGGCAAAGTCGGCACGGATCTCTTCCAGCGTCGAATCCTGGACTCCATTCAGTTTGGAGTTGGTCGGCAGGTAGTCCGCGTCGGTTTCGACTTTCGGAAATGGCGGAAATTCGGTATTTTGAGCAGATGCGGGCTGCGGCAGGAAGGAAATGCCGAAAGCCAGCAGAAAAAGAACGGTCAGACCGTGGTGTACACGTGGAAATCTTCGCATAATTGGGGGACTCCGCTAAAAGGCAAGGTGGGAAACAGATCCAGCATTCCATTGCGGAAACTGCTGAACCTGAAACTGTTGGAAAATGTATCTGATGCCATTTTATACGATGACGGAGATTTTTTCAAGGAACTCCTGCGGTATTTTTTATAAGAAAAGAGGATTTTGGAAAGAAAAATAAAAAAACGGCGCCTCATCGTGCGCCGTTTTTTGAATAGAAGAGTCTTTTACGCATTCTGCGTCCGTTTCCGACTCCGGAGCGTCAGAAGACCAAATACCCCGGTGAGCATCAGTACCCACGTTGCGGGTTCCGGAACTTTCGCCGGATCCTGATAGAACGCCAAGCCGGAGAATCCGAGCCGGTCGCCGCCGTGATCAGCTCAGCCGTAGCCGGGGCACACAGAGCCGAGGCCGAAGCCAGAGCGGCCAGCAATGAACGAATATTCATAAAAATATCCTTTCCAGTCAGCATTAATGAAACTATTCATTTTATCTAATTTAGATATAGTACACGGAAATTCTAAAATGTCAATCAGAAAATTGGGAAATTTTAAATTTTTGTTCGGGATTTTGGGGAAATGTGCCACATGTAGGGAATTTGATGTCTGTTTTGGTTGGATTGCGGTTTAAGAGAGTGGATGTTCGTGTT